>JBFFMG010000054.1:0-14479 GCA_041554215.1 Labilibaculum sp. | reverse complement strand
CAAATTTTATCCCTTCTGAAAGTGAAATGAAGCAATGCTGCATAGGAACAGGTTCTTTGGGAACCCATTTAAAACTATCCGTATTTGATGAGTTAAAAGCTCTGCAAGAACTATTTCCTGACGTTAATTTCTGGGAATTGATAAAATGGGGAACCATTAACGGCGCCAAACACCTCCGTATAGAAAATGAATTTGGAAGCTTAGAAATTGGTAAAAAGCCAGGACTGAACTTACTAACCAATCTTGATTATCCAAATCAGAAATTTAACGAAAGTAGTGCTCTTAAGGTTCTTGTTTAAACTCGGCATATTCATTATTCAATTAAAACTCGCTAATTTAAGGCGCAAACTCAGGAATTTCTATAAATTTGCGCAATAAAATTCTATTCCAATGGCAACTTTTCTTTTCGACAAAATTATATTCGGCCCTGTAAAAAGCAGAAGACTTGGGGTTTCATTAGGTATTAATTTATTACCTAACGATTGTAAACTTTGCAGTTTTAATTGTATTTATTGCGAGTGTGGTTGGAATCCTGAAGAATATGAGCAAAAAATAAACTTTCACCCCAAAGATCAGGTGAAGCAGAGTTTGTTTGAGAAACTGAGTCAAATGAAAGCCAATAATGAAGACTTGGACGTAATTACATTCGCAGGAAATGGAGAGCCAACACTTCATCCGGAATTTGCCGAAATAATTGATTACACAATAGAGGTAAGAAATCAGGTTTTTCCAAATGCAAGAATAGCTGTTCTTTCCAATTCATCGATGATTCACAAAAAATCGGTATTTGATGCTCTAAATAAAGTTGATGATAACATTTTAAAATTGGATGGAGGAACAGAAGAAACAATTATCGATATAGATCAGCCTGTTGGAAAGTTCAATCTTGATAATCTAATTGAACGCCTTTCAAAATTCAATGGCAATTTAATTATACAAACTCTATTCATTAAAGGTGAATATCAAGGTAAAACGATAGACAATACCACTCATGACGAAGTAGAAACCTGGATTACTCACCTGCAGAAAATACAACCTAAGGAGGTAATGATTTATACCATTTCGAGGGATACTCCGAGTGATAATCTGGAAAAAGTTTCAATTGAAAAATTGGAAGAAATCGCAAAAAAAGTAAAAGCGGCTGGATTCAAAACACAAATTAGTGGCTAGACTTTTAATTGAGTCTGTATCTTTCAACTTATAGTATTTCACCAAAATTATCTTTATAAATTACTCTTCGATATTATTTTTACGAAAAGAAAAATACTACTTCACTCTTCGGGAAAGACTGCTAAAAACAGAATCTATACCACTGTTTCCAGAGATTTCAAATTTCGCTTCTACGACTAATAAAATCTTTTGTTTCCCCAATTCAGCAGTTTTTTTACAATGTGCTTATATATTTATTTTTTGTTTGTATTTTATAGCTAAAAGTATAACTTTAAGTTTATTACATCTTTAAATCTAAGAGAAAACGATAAATCTATGTTTAAAACATCTATTAAAATAAGCTGTTTCATTCTTTTTTTCACCTTATCAGGAATAACTTTTGGCTGTCAAAATAAGAAGCCTTCTGTAGAAAAAACACCTGAGATTGAAGCACCACAAGACCAAAAATTTAAATCGGTTAAAACATTGTTTTACAATGTTCCAAGTCCTATTGAAATAACCGAAATCATAAAAAAAATGGATTTGCCTTACCATAGAGATTTGATGAATCCGGTTAGTAATGCAGATAACTATTTGTCGCAAGCGGATATTGCCATCAACATCGGAATTTATGGAGCAGACCTAAGTTACATCCGAATTTATGAACAGTTTCAGGATGCCGCAAGATATTTAGCAGTGATCAAAAAATTTACGCGTGAATTAGGAATTCCTGAAGAGCAGGAAAAAATCACTGCTCAAAGGATGGAAGCAAATATTGAAAACCAAGATTCTTTACTAAGTATCATTACAGATACTTTCACAAAATCGGACAGTTATTTGAAAGAAAACCAAAGAGGTGGAGTTGCTGCCTTAATTATTTTTGGTGGATGGATTGAAACGTTATATTTGGCCACAAATATTGTTGATCTTAAAAACCCTCAAAAAGACATGGTTAATTTAATCTCGCAACAAAAACACTCTGTGAAAAATTTAATTGGCCTACTAAATCAATATAGAGATAACTATAAGATAAATCAGATTCTACCCGATTTAAAGAGATTGGATGCAAAATTCCAGGAAATATCACAGACAAAAACTTCTGCATCAAGTATTAAATCAAAAGACGGCAAAACAATTATTAAAAATCAGGTAACTCTAACAGCCTCGAATAAAACTATCAGTGAAATAAAGGAAATTAATAACAAAATTAGAGAAACCATTACTGAATTATAGTTTTTAGGGTACTAAAACGATTGGAATGAAAACGACTATAAAAACCATATTACTTATATTTTACTTATCTGCATTGCCAGCTATTTTGCTTGCGCAGTGTAATGAATACACAAAAAAAGAGTGTATCCCGAAGCTTACACCATACACTTTCAATGGACAATTAAATAATACAATTTTATCGGAAGGTGAAACCGCCGAATTACAATTAACCTTTTACAAGGATCAGGAATACAGAATTCTGGTTGAAGGGGAAAACAGTTTGGGTAAAATTCAATTTCAGCTATTTGATACTGATTACAATTTACTGTATGATAATTCGGACGAAGATCATACAAGTCTTTGGGACTTTATGGTTGAGAGTACTGATGATTTCGTAATTCGTGTATTAGTGCCTGAAGATCAACAAAAGGATAAAATTGAAAGTGGTTGTGTTTCCATATTAATTGGCTTTAGAGCATTTGGATCGAGAACCATTTTTAAATAATTGTTTGGACAAAAAAATTAACAGATACAAAAAAACCATCCCGCAAAGGATGGTTTTTTTTACACTTATATTTTATGAATTATTTCAGCAAAAACGTAGCTGAACCAATATGATTTCCTTCAGCAAAAACATCCACTTTATATTCACCCTCAATAAGACTATCATCATTATCCCAAAATACAGCAACATCAAGTTCTTCGCCTTCAAAATCAATTTCGCGCTTTGCAGAATAACTTAATTTCGTGTTCTCAAAATCGAATAGAAGATTTTCTGGATTACCCAGAACAACTTCATCAGGTCGGCTAATACGTACATATAAAACCTTAACACCTGTAGATGCAGTTACATTTTTTTGCAGAGTAAAACTGGTTACTAATTTCTCTGTTTTGGAAATCTTTTTTACGTCTTTGCCCTTTTTATTTATAGGCATACAAGAAAGATCTGTTAGCGAAAGTGTGGCAGCTTTGCTAATTACCTCTTTCATTGTTTCGGTTGTTTCTTCAAGTTTAGTATTGCGATCTTTCACCCAATCTATTTGCTTTTTAACACGTTGATTTTCGGCTGCAAGTAACTGATTACGTGTGTTTAAAGAGTCTATTTGCACAATATAATCCCTTAAAACTCCTTTTAAGGTTCCTAATTCCTTTTTGTATTTATTTATTTCGAAAAAAGAATTATTGCGAAAAACTTTCATTCTCTCTAAAAGCTCCGATATTTTTTCTTGTTCCATTTTTAGCTGAACATTCAAAGTATCATTACTGGTTTGCAGGGAATCGTAATCCTGCGAAAGCAATTTTAATTCATTTTCCAAGTTTATTTTCTCGGTAGTAATTTCAGTTATGTAGCGCTTATTATCTCGGTGTTCCATGTAATACATAACTGCTACAATCACAAGAATTACTCCTAAAGATGCCAACACTCCAATGTAAATGTTGTCTTTTTTGCCGTTTCCTCTACTCTCTGCCATAAAAATTCTACTTATTAAATTCGCACAAATTTACTTATCTTTTTTTTAAATAGTATTCTCTGCAACCTATTTGTTTGAGCATATACTACTCATCAATAATAAATTGAAACTTACTGCATTGAAAAAGTAAATGCAATTGTTATTTGAAGCATAGCAATAAGTAAACCAAACATTAAAACCTTACAATGCTTAGCAAAAATAACGGAGCCAACACCCTGTTAAAGAATGCGCCCCGTTACTAAACTAACCCTACAGTTTATTTTTTACTCAGCAGCCTTTTTCTACAATATGTTGCCCAATTTCACACCCAGATAGATTGTTCTCGGATTTAAAGGACCGTATACATAACCTGCATCACGAGCAGATCCATAATCGAAATCATCCTGGAATGAGTTAAAAATATTCTTTACACCCAAATCGAATTGCAACTTTACATCTTTGCCTAAATCAAAATGATAGGAGAAATTAACACCCAAATCCATAAAGTCATTTGTTTTTAGCAGGCTTTCAGGAATTTCGTTTCCATATTGATCCAATGCACCTACTATTTTATTTCCATTATCATCTAAACCGGCTCCCAAATGAACCAAAGTCATTGGACCTGTATACGAACCAGAAAGAGTCGTTGTAAACTCGTGAAGAGGTTTCCAGTTTATTGCAAAATACCCGTAATGATGTGGTGTTCTTAAGATTTCATCGGTAGTTGTACTTAGCTTATCAGCATCATTCCCCTGATCAACAGCATCGTCATATTTACTCGACTGAATGGTCATTCCCATCTGAAAATCGAGTTTGTAGGAAGGAGCAATTTTAAATTCAAAATTCATACCCTTAACAACTGCGCCATTGGCATTTTTTCTGATCATAACCATATTTCCAGCCTCATCAACATCACTAAACTCATTAAAAAATGGATTGATTAATTGAGTATAGAATCCTTCGGCCAGGAAGTAAGCTTGCATTTTACCAAAGGTTCTGGTGTAATCCCATGATGCAGTGTAACTATTAGAGGTTTCCTCGGTTAAATCATCAGCCAATTCGTGGGTAATTCTTCTGGCAGTAGAAGCTTCAATATGCAAATCCTCATCGAAAATTTGTGGCGCTCTAAACCCTCTTGCATAACTCAAACGAAACTGAGCCGCCTTAGAGATATTTAATAATACATTAGCTCTTGGACTAAATACGGTATTTGAATAATTGGAGCCATCAGCCGAGTTTTCGATTTTGTATGAATCCATTCGAACGCCCATGAGAAATTTTAGCGCACCCAAATCCCATTTACTTTGAGCAAAAGCACCTACAGTATTCGATGTTTGATCTGCAATATTAGTTGTACCAACAAATTCATTACTCGTAAAATCATAAAAGCCTAATTTATCGTCTTTCAGACTATTGTACACATTCTCTACGCCAAGAGTGATATCCGCAGGAGCGAACAACAAATTATCAGCTTTTGTGAAGAACTGCACTCCTGTTGAAATGGCCAAATCGTCGGTTTGCCCATAAGCGCCATAATCTGGAAGTGGCGCAACCAGCTCAAGCCCATTTTCATCTAAAGTAGTTGCTGCACCATAATAACTATTTCTATCGATACTTTGTCCTGAAGCATAAACTGATAATTTACTGATTCGATCCTGACTAAAATATTGATCCCAAGACAATCCTCCTGAATTAATACGGTGACTCACTTCTTCGGCCACTATTGCTTCATGAGCTTTCAGATTTAGTTGATCTCCACCTCTACGATACTCATCAACTACATGGTATTCAAGAGTTAGTTTAGCCAAATCAGAAAAACGGTGATACGCACGCAAACCGGCACTTAAATTCTCCATTTTAACCAATTCTGAATAGCCATCGTTATTCGCATCCCAAGCATCTCGCTGACGGTTCATACCAAAAACAAATATTCCACTTTTGTGATCTTCAGACACAACTGATGCGTTAAAATCTGCGGTGATATCGCTTGCAGTACTTCCGCTGCCGTTGTTTCCAACTCCCACAACTCCAAATTTTACTCCTGCTTTAAACGAGTTGGTAACCGGGTCTTTTGTAATGATATTAATTGTTCCTGCAATAGCATTTCCGCCAAATAGTGCCGATCCACCCCCACGCACAACCTCAACGCGTTGAATCATACTCGCTGGAATGTGTTCCAAACCATAAACACCAGCTAAACCACTAAAAATAGCCCGACTATTAATTAAAATCTGAGTATATGGTCCTTCCAGACCATTCATTCTTACTTGTGAAAACCCGCAGTTACCACAATCATTTTCAACTCGCAAACCAGGTGAAAAAACCAAACCATCGGCTAAAGTTGCCGCAGAAGTTTGCTCTAATAATTTGGTAGATATTGAATTAACAACCACTGGAGCATCCTTACGCTGAATATTATTTCGATCTGCCGTAACTACAACCTGATCCAATCCAATAAAATCTTCGGCTATTTTAAATTCCAGAACAGAGTTCTTCCCTCCTTTTAACTCCAATTCTTTCTTATCTAATTTATATCCCACACAAGTGGCAATTACATGATAATGACCAACAGGAACATTTTCGATTACAAATTCGCCGTCGAAATTTGTTACGGCTCCCATGCTCGATCCTTCAAGAGCAACACTTGCATAGGGAATAGGCTCATTACTATTGCTGTCGAGAACTTTTCCTTTTACGCTGGAAGTAATATTTTCGGCCGAAACAGAAAATGCAAGACTAATTAGCATCGCAATGCTAATAGATATGTGAGTTAATAATCTCATTTTCAGATGTGTTATTTTTAATGTTTGTAATTGTAGATATACATATTACAATCTATTACTAGAAGCTAGTATTGGAAAACAATTACTTATTCGAATGTGAAATGAAGCTTTTCAGCTGATCATAAAAAGGCTACAAGAATGCAGGCGGAGCCCTATTTGGAAGGAGTGAATCGAGAATTCCTCCTTTTACATGAAAGTGATAGAGATTTCTGATCTCAAAAGCTTTTCCAAGTAATGCTGCTAAAAAAATAATAGAAGCAAGTGAAAAGAAAAAACTAGTAATTTGCTGTATTGAAAAACATTCATGAGAAGAATGATGATGATTTGCCGTGCCATTGGCGCTTCCTGACTTTTGATAAGGATGAGCATGAGCAATTACAGCACCATTATTTTGTTTGTGAACATGAAGATTAAAAACAGCATTACTCGCCAACAAAATCATTGCTGGGAATAATATACTTAAAACTGCTATTTTAATTTTTCTGAAACCGTTCATGTACAAATCAAAATGATGGTAAGAATACGGTTCAAAAGTAGGAGGTGTCAACTCATAAATCAATACCTAAATGTTGGTATACAGTACGAATAATAATGTTATTTAGCATGCTAAGCACGAAGCAAATTGAAAAACTCCCCGATTTCTTCATCTGAAGCAATTAATTCTGAGTCGATTACCGGCTTTCCTCCTCTAATTCGTGAAAGGTAATCTTCTTTCGTGCAGATCATCTCATTCTGATACAAATACCAAAATTGCACATAAACCCACAAATCATTTCCGGGTCCGAATTCAGGTCTTAATTCATATGCTTTTTCGGTAAGCTCCTCTATTCCAGAACCAAATCGGTAAAACATATTTTTGAAAGGAACAGGATGCACACCCGTTTGTTTTGCCTCATCAAAACGATAATCTCCAAAGTCTATTAGTTGTTGTATTTCCGTTTTCCCTTCAAAATTCGCATCAACCACAGGAATTGATGCAATTTGTTGAAGCATCTGAGACAATGACAATGAAAGCTTATCCATTGCAATTCCAGCAAGATTTGTGAGTTGGTTTTTCAATGAATCACCTGCTGAAGTCTTCACTATTTGTGAGCTCATGATATCATCTTCATTAAATTTATTATCCCATTTCACCAATCGGTTTATTTCCGTAAGAATCTTTCTAACAAATAATTGATTGTCGGATTGAGAATCGCAAACAATCAAAAAATAGTCCTGATATCGAACCATTCTCACCAAAACACCATCGATCGTGAACTTTAAACTTCTTTTCAGAAACAAGCCTTTTTTACACAAGTAGAAATGCATCTCTTTCCTACTTTCGGTTTCCTTTATCTCTGAAAAAGAGAGTTGTGAAGTAAAGTTTAGAGTGTACAAATTCGATTCTGAATTTAACTTATCGCGAAGTTGAATCTCAGTTTTACTTGTAATTTCCCACTCAAGGTGATTTAGAATAACTATACCTTGTTTAACGGCGGTTTTTATCAAAGAAATCAGTAAACGATTGGTTGAAATTTTAAATTCCTTATCAATATAAACAGCATCTCCCGCTTCGGTTGTAAGAGCTGATTCATATTTGGCAATGTCCTTATCGCGCACACTTCCCGGAAGCATTTTTTTCCACCTTGAAGTATTTCGTTTTACATTCAAATATTCATCGGGCAAAATTAAATGAGGAAATTGATTGCGAAAGGCAATAACTAATGAGTTGTTAGTCTCTGAGGCATCTACAATTGGATGTAAACTTTCTTGAAAATCATTTGCTGCTAAAATGGCACATTTATATCCCTTCGAATTGGCCAAAAGAGCAAACAAAACCTCCGTTACACCAACATTCAACATCACAAAATCGAATTGAGTATTTGCTGCAATTTCAAGAAATTTATCTCTTTTTAACAGGGAAAATAGCAAGGAGTCATCCATTTTACTTTTATTAACTTATTTTTGTTTTGATTCTTTGTAATTTTGTCGTCAATAATCAATTATCAAAACCGATCAACTTGAAAAATTTAGCTTTTAAGATTCTTTTAGGAATTTCAATTTCAACTTTATTATATTCTTGTGCCAGAAGAGGAATGCCAACAGGCGGCCCACTTGATCACACAGCACCAAAGGTTATACTTACGAAACCTCTTAATTTCTCAACCAACTTTAAAGGTGGAAAAGTAGAAATTTTCTTTGATGAATTTGTTCAGTTTAAAGATATAAGTGAAAATTTCACTATTTCGCCACCACTAAAAAAGAAACCTTTGGTAAAATTAAAAGGTAAATCGATTTATGTGAAATTAGAAGAGAAACTTCGCGAAAACACAACTTACACGCTCGATTTTGGGAAAGGAATTACCGATAATAATGAGGGGAATCCTTTGGGAGAATATCAATTTGTTTTCTCGACGGGCAATAAACTTGACTCCTTAAGCATTAAAGGAAAACTAGATAATTCATTCAATCAGTTACCTGTTGAAAAGGCGATGGTGATGGCTTATTTGAATACGAATGATTCTGTTCCTTACTCTGTAATTCCAAGTTATATTGCCAAAACCGACTCGGCAGGTTATTTTCAATTAAATAATTTGAGTGCTGGAGAGTACAAACTATTTGCAATTGTTGATGGAAACCGAGATTTCTTTTACAATGGTCCGGGCGAAATGATTGGTTTTAACGATGAGCTAATTACCCCAACAATTCACACTTTTGAACAATTGGATAGCATAAATGCTGACTCTTTAGTTGTGCGAGAGGTAATGACTACGGAACCTACCAACATTTACATTCGAATGTTTGATGAAGAAAATCCGCTTCAATACCTAACCACTTACAAAAGGGATCGCAGAGAGCAGATTTATTTCGAGTTTAATTCGAAAAGAACTGATAGTCTGACAATTGACTTTATTGATATTAATGAGAATCCAGATTGGTTTCTGCTTCAAAAAAATAAAACAAATGACACTCTTTCCTACTGGATTACTGATTCTACTATCTACATGAGAGATACTTTACTAGCTAAACTAGAATATTTTAAAACAGATTCGTTAGGACAACTTACCAATTTTATTGACACAGTAAAATTGAACTATAAGGATCCGAAAAAAGCAAAAGCCTCTAAGAATAAAAAGAAGCAAGCGAAAATTAAAATTCCGATGTATGAATTTAAATTTAATGCCAAAAGTTCTCAAGATTTGAATAAGGGTGTGATTCTTGATTTTAATGAACCACTTGCAGAAATAAATACTGACAGCATTCACTTTTATCAGATTCAGGACACGCTACAAATACCAATGGAATATACCATGGTGAAAGATTCGGCAAATCTTCTTCGTTACCATGTAAAAATAGATTGGAAATCGGATACTCAATATAAAGTAGAGTTTGATTCCACAGCATTTCGTAATATTTACGGGTTGCACAGCGATAGTTATGAAGGAAAAATAAAAACTCGTGAGCAAGAATACTACGGAAAAATCTTACTGAATGTAAGCAATGTAAAAATGCCAACACTTGTTCAACTCTTAAAATTTACCAAGACTGAAAGCCTTATTCAAACAAAAAAGATTTATTCAGACCAAACGGTTATATTTGATTATTTAGCTCCCGAAACCTATATGATAAAACTGATTGTTGATGAGAATGACAATGGGAAATGGGACACAGGTAATTACAAGGAAGGACTTCAGCCAGAAATGGTTCACTACTTTAGAAAAGAAATTAAAGTACGTTCGTATTGGGATGTTGAAGATCGAATTGTTATCCCTGAAGGAGGACCAGAAGTTAATTTCAATCAGCATTTAATAGAGCTCGAACAAAAAAGAATTAAAGCAGTTGAAAAGGCTTTGCTAAAAGAGGCTGAACAAAATAAGAAGAAAACAAGAACCAAAAAGAACAATTAGATATGTCTGTACTTCTGGAATTTGCTATTTTCCCAACCGACAAAGGCGATAGCGTAAGCAAACAAGTTAGTAAGGTTATTGAATTGATCCGCGAAAGCGGCATTAACTACCAGCTAACGGCAATGGGAACATTGATTGAGACTGATGGGCTACCGGAAGCTTTAGCGCTTGTAAATAGCTGCTACGACCTTTTAGCAGAAGATTCTGATCGTGTTTATTGCACCATGACAATGGACATTCAAAAAAACAAACACAATCGCCTAACAAGCAAAGTAGAATCTATAGTAAATAAGATTGGTAAGGTTAAGAAGTAAGTCACAAGGAACAAGGAAAAAGTATTAAGGGACAAAGATTAGGGAACAAGTAGTAAGTATCAAGAAAATTCACGAATGAAATTTTTATCCTCATTGAAGTACCGAATTTTTTCAAGAAGAACAATTATGGTTCTGCTTCTGCTGATGGGATCATTTGGTTTGAATGCGCAATGTTTGGAAAACAACTTTGCATTTCAGTCAGGTGAGAAATTAGTGTTTAGAGGATACTACAATTGGGGATTTATTTGGGTTGCTGCCGGTGAAGTAGAGCTGTCGGTTGAAACCACTAAATTTCAAAATAAAGAGGTTTATAAAATAAACGGAGAAGGCAAAAATGCGAAAGCATTCGACTGGTTCTTTAAACTTAGAGATACCCTAACCTGCTACGCCGATGTTAAAACTCTTGCTCCAATCTACTTCGACAGACGAACACACGAGGCCAAATACGATGCGCATCACGAATACTGGTTCGATTACAAGAAAAATCAAATCACCTCTAAAATTCAGAAAAGAGAAAAGCCAGTCAAGCTGGATACCCTAATCAATAAACCTTGCACTTTCGATATTTTATCGGTGGCTTACTATGTTCGCAATATCGATTTTTCGAAATACAAGAAAGGCGATAAAATTCCACTTTCGATGCTAATTGATAACGAAATTCACTCCCTATACATTCGTTATCGTGGATTAGAAACCATTAAAGCAAATTCGGGCGAACATTTCGAATGCCTAAAATTCTCTCCACTTTTGGTAGAAGGCACCATGTTTAAAGGCGGCGAAGACATGACCGTATGGCTAAGCAACGACGACAATCGCATTCCGATTATGGTGGAAGCAAAAGTACTGGTTGGCAGCGTAAAAGGACTCCTAGAAAGCTACGACGGCTTGCGAAACACCAAAAATTCTTCCTTTAAGAATAACAAAGGAAATTTGAATATTGCGGAATAAAAAACCAATTAAGTAAGGCCTTTATACACAGTTTCGTGAACACTCTCTATTCTGCAGACTTAAAATGGATGTTGCAAGACTCAAAATGAGTTCTGTACACTCAAAATGGGCATTGCAAGAGTCGGAATGGACTTTGCAACACTCAAAATGGATGTTGCAAGGATCGGAATGAACGTTGTGGCACTCAAAATGGATGCTGTAAGAGTCGGAATGGACGTTGTGGCACTTAAAAGGGGTATTGCAAAAGTGGAATGGATCAAATAATACCCAAACTTGGAATGGATTAAGTGACGCCCCACGCCTAGCACAAATTTACTCATTCTGCTAATGGATAAATCGTCCTTCTATCAGACCCAATTTGAATCAAGTCATACCCTGACATTTACAGTTTGGTTATAGTTATAGTCAGAGCCTGACTGGCTTGATATTTTGTGAATAATAAATGGCAGACCGCACTCAGTCAATAAGCCTAAGAGTGCAATCTACCACCACCTATACTAGCCTGCTTTATTTCAATTTATAAATTGGTAATCGCGAACTCTTCCGCTGATTTCTCCAAGTAAACAAATGCGTTTTGAATAGAATCTTCGGTACTGCTGGCGTAAGAAGCTATTTCTGCAATGTACTCGATATTTAATTCCTTTATTCTCTCTTTCTTCAAATCAAGCAATCCGCAAAAAATTGCCAATTTTTGATCTGTAATGGACTCCAATACACCGCGAATTACTTTCCCCGAGAAGGTCTGATCGTCCAGTTTTCCTTCTCCGGTAATGATCCAGTCGGCACCTTTGATGTTTGTATCAAAATTTGCCTCATTTTTCAGTAAATCGATACCCGAATTTAACACAGCATTTAAGAATAAAATACAACCTGCTCCCAAACCACCTGCTGCGCCTGCACCACTTATTTCCTGCAAATCGGCATTGAATTGTTTTTGAACTACTTCATTAAAATTCTGTAATCCGGCATCTAATTCGAGCACCATTTCGGGTGTCGCTCCTTTTTGTGGTGAATAGATGTAAGCAGCTCCATTTTCTCCGTACAAAGGATTATCAACATCGCAGGCCACTTCAAACTTTACCTCTTTTAATCTTGGATGTACTGCCGAATTATCGACAGAACTTAGCATTATTAAATCTTTTCCAAGCCCTTTCAATTCTTCTTGATCCCGATTGTAGAACGTATATCCCAAAGCCCTTGCCATACCCAAACCGGCATCGTTGGTCGCACTTCCTCCTATTCCAAGTATGATGTGCTCCACTCCCCTGTTTAGCGCATCTTTAATTAGCTCACCAGTGCCATAGGTACTTGTTTGCATCGGATTTGCCTCATCGCCTTTCAGCAAACGAATTCCCGAGGCTTCAGCCATTTCAATGTAAGCAGTCTTCTTCCCTTCGGAATACAAATAGGAGGCATTAATTTTTCGATGTAGCGGATCGTGAACCTCAACAGAACTCATTTCTCCTTCCAAATAGAAGTTCAGAACTTCAATCGTACCATCGCCACCATCAGCCAAAGGAAGTTTAATGATTTCAATATCGGAGGTATGTTTTCTGATTCCTCTCTCAATCGCATCACAAAATTCCATACCAGTTAATGATCCTTTGAATTTATCTGGAGCAAGTATTATTTTCTTCATCATTGGTAAGTTAGCTTAAAATCAGGAAGATTTTAACTTACACATCAGATATGCAAAATGATAAAATACGAAGCTTATTTCTTACTAATTTTAATCTCAAACAATTTAGGCCATCTTTTACCGGTAACAAACAAACGATTAGTTGTAGAATCCCAAGCGATACCATTCAATACCTCGTCTCCTTCAACTAGTTTATTCTTATCAGCTAATTTTAAAATAGAACCTAAATTTAAATTTCCTTCAACCCTACCAGTATTCGGATTTATTATTACAATTCGATCGGTAAGCCACACATTGGCATATATTTTCCCATTAATGAATTCCAACTCGTTTAGATTAGTCACCTTTCCCAAATTATCATACACTTCAATAATTCCCTTTCGACTGTAATTACGAGCATCAAGAATCGTAAGTACATTGGTCCCATCCGAAATAATCAAATCAGTATTTGTTGCTGTAATACCCCAACCTTGGTTATTAGTCGTGTTTGGTTCGAAAGCATCCTCCTGCTCAAAAGTTTGCGGATTCACAACAAAGACTTTTTTTGCATTCCAGGTCAACTGAATAATTTTTCCTTTTGAAAAGGTGATGCCTTCACCAAAATATTCCTGATCTAAATTTTTAACTAAAACAGCCTCACCATCTTCTAATTTAACCTTACGTAAAGTAGATTCTCCTCTTTGTCCGGTTCCTTCATAAAGAAATCCATCATGATAAAATAAACCTTGAGTATATGCTCTCCTATCATGCGGAAACTCATTGATTATTTCATATGAATATTCAAGAGGAGACAAATTTGTTTTTAAATTCACAAATGTAGAAACCATACCAATTGTCCCATCGTCATGAAAAGCTATCACCTTCAGGTTGTGTTCCCCCATTTTTCCATCCTTAGGAACCCATTTCAGAATCCATGGTGAATTTGTAAGACTCCCAATTAAAGTTTCATTGGCCCAATATTGAACCGAATCGATATCTGCAGCTTTTCTTCTGGGTGTCATTTCTATTTCAATATCTCCACCTATTGTAAATAAATCACCTCGATGCGGTTGTTTTAAGCGCAAACTATTAACAATCACAGTCGTTTTTTCGGTTT
>JBFFMG010000053.1:0-14711 GCA_041554215.1 Labilibaculum sp. | reverse complement strand
CCTGGCAGCGAGACTTCTCGGGATATCAAGGAACACCCTCAGAGCCAAGCTGGAGAGCGACGCCTTAGAGAACCTGCTCAAAAAATGAACACTTTGTTCATCTCATAATCGTACGCCTTACCACTGTCAAGCACCATTCAAATCATGAATATATAAATATATAGCATATATCAACTCAAATCGAAGAATAGACCTTTGTGTAGCATTATGGAATGGGTTTTCTTCAATATCCAACCATGAATGTTCTTCTTTGTTTGATTGATTAAATTCAACTGATTTCGCAGTGATCCGAATGGCAATATATTCCACAATGATAACGGCTCCATCAATTATAATTCCAAAGTCGAGAGCTCCCAAACTCATTAAATTGGCATCAATACCAAAAATGTACATCAAGGAAAGCGTAAAGAGAAGTGCCAAAGGAATCATTGAGGCAATTACCAATGCCGATCTGATATTTCCAAGTAAAACAACTACAATAAGCATTACAATCAGGCAACCCAAAACCAAATTTTCCACAACGGTTGTGGTGGTTTTGCCTATTAATTCACTTCGTTCCAATATTGGATTAATGAAAACACCTTCGGGCAGATTTTTCTGAATTTCAGCAACTCTTGCTTTTACTTCATTAATCACCAATTTAGAGTTTGCATTTTTCAGCATCATGACTTGACCCAGAACTTTTTCTCCTTGACCGTTTGCAGTGATAGCGCCAAAACGATTGGCATATCCAAAATGAACTGTGGCAATATCTCTAACCAGAATAGGAATACCACTGTTATTCTTAACCACAATATTTTCAATATCCTGAATGGACTTTACTTGCCCGTCGCCACGGATAAAGTACGATTGATTGGTTTTTTCGATGTAGGCACCACCAGAAATGCTGTTGTTATTTTGTAAAGCTTCAAAAACCTCCATCAAGTTTAGATCCATGGATCTCAATCGAGTAGGATCAATTGCCACCTCGTATTGCTTTAAAAATCCACCCCAGCTGTTTACTTCAACCACTCCTGGTATACCTGATAATTGTCTTCTAACAATCCAATCCTGAACGGTTCGTAATTCCATTGCAGAATATCGATCTTCATATCCGGGTTTAACATCCAGAATGTATTGGTAAATCTCTCCTAATCCTGTGGTGATTGGTCCCATTTCAGGAGAACCAAATCCTTCTGGAATATTCGCTGATGCCGCCTTAATTTTTTCAGCAATTAGTTGACGGGGAAGATAGGTGCCAATTTCATCATTAAATACTATGGTAACAACTGATAAGCCAAACTTCGAAATGGATCTGATTTCTTCCACTCCCGGAAGATTAGCCATTTCCAACTCAACAGGAGCGGTAATGAATTGCTCTATTTCTTGTGTAGAAAGGTTTCCAGAGGTAGTAATTACCTGAACCTGATTATTGGTAATATCGGGAACAGCACCAATAGGAATTTTAAATATGGCATATGATCCGAAAAGGGCAATAGAAAGAGTAAACAAGATTACGATTAACTTGTTTCGAATGCTAAAATTGATGATTTTTTCTAACATGTATATGGGCTTAGAAGTAGAATTATTTAGAGTATATAATTCAATAATAAGGTTTTGTTGATAATATAAAATTTAGTTAGACTAAGTATGTTTAGGCTTAAGTTATGATTAGGGTGAAGAAGGTCACTGTAAAGTGACCTTGGTTTATTTTTGAATGCAAAAAAATATTCTTGAAAAAGTGAGAATAGTAAATGTTAGTAATCAAGATTTATTATTCGACCTTTAGTGAAATTGAAGAATTTTTCTTTTTCAGCCAATTGAATTCCTGCAATTAGATCGCTTGATTCGTACCCTGCAACTTTCAAACACGTAGGACAAGCATAAATGCCCACTTTTTTGTCAATTAATTGCTTAATGTATACTTGGAGAGATTCGAATTCTGCAAATTCAAGATCTTTTGCGCCTTTTACCAACAATTCAGTCGCATGAATGTCCATATATACAATCACATCTTTATCGTCAGCCATTAGAACAGCCATTTTTAAAGGCATTAATACCCGATGAGGATCGCTGTAACTTTCCGTGATGTGAATGAAAACTCCATCTCTAACTGGTTCTGTTTTTACAATTCTTTGTTTTTCTTTATTTGCATCTGCATGTTGGGTTGGGGGTTGATTGCATGATAGTAACAATAAACCTACAAAAAGTAAAATGCAAAGATTTTTCATAGCTATAAAGTTTAAATTAAAGTTGATTGTATATTTCATTGAATCTTGTTTAATCCTAATGTAATCAGCTTTTTGGGATCGAACCAATAGTTGTGACCAAAAGAGTGTAATGAGTGAATAAATTCACATAATTCATGATAAATTTGATATGCTTTCGGTTTCATATGAGATATAATTAAGGATAGTCTTTGCTGTAAACCGATTGTATTCATTTTAAGGTTTGTAATTGAAATTTATGAAAAATATGTTTGTCAACAAAATAGTTAGCAGGAGTTGAGTTGTTTGAATAAAATGCGATGGAGGGAATAGTACAAGAATACCATTGTTTTATCCATTTACAGACAGGAATGATTACTCTAATTTTGCTGATATAGTAAAGAATTAAAATGTTGAATTTTTAAATAGCAGATGATGAGTACAAAATTTTTATACGTAAGTGCAAATCCGAAAGGAGAAAATGAATCCTATAGTTTAACAGTAGGGCGAGCTTTTATTGAGCAATATAAAAAACTAAATCCTGATCACGTGGTTACAGAACTAGATTTGTTTAAAACGGATGTTCCTTATTTAAATGCAGTAGTTTTCGATGGTTTTTCAAAGTTGCAGAATGGTGGTAGTTTCAGCGATTTGGATCAGGAGCAAAAGCAACAGATTGGAAATTTAAATCAGCTCTTGGAACAATTTATGGCAGCTGATGCATACGCATTTGTTAATCCAATGTGGAATTTTTCAGTTCCTCCTGTACTTAAAGCTTACATTGATGTGATATTGCAGGTTGGAAAAACATTTCATTACACAGAAAATGGTCCTGAGGGCTTGATGAAAGGGAAAAAGGCAATTCACATTCAAGCCTCGGGTGGTATTTATAGTAAAGGTGCTGCTGTTGAAATGGAATTTGCTCACAGGTACTTAAAAACAATTTTGGGATTTACTGGTATATCTGATTTGGAATTTGTACCCGTTGAAGGTATTGCAATGGGACAAACTGAAGTTTCTGAAATTGTAAAATTGGCATCTGATAAAGCAATAGGCTTAGCATCTGAATTTTGATCCTCTATTGAGGATAATAAGAATCTTTTCTTGTTCAAACAAGAATTTTATGCGGGTTGATTTTCCTTTTGGAAATACTTCCCGCATTTTTGTATATTAGAGTGGAGCGATCTGTTAAAAATTCTTTAATTGTCTGCTATCCGACATTGTTAATTTTTATGTCGATTTAAAAACAACTACTTTAGTAGTTCGTTAATTCAGGACCAAAAACCGAATCATGAAGTTGAATCAGTTAAAACTAAATATAGATAAAATTCCTTTTAAGAAATCTTTAAGTTTTCTGCCATTAATTAATAAGTTGAAGAAGGAGCGAAAAAAGGATGGGAATATTGAATTACATGCAAAAATTATTTTGGATTTAATTGAGAAGCATCCGGCTTTGGCGAAGCCTGATTTTAATATTAAGGATGTCGATAAGTATAAGGATGAGATACATGTTATGATGTCTTATTTTTTCACTCCATCTCAATATAATAATGATATTGGTGTAATAGCAAGTCCTTTCGACGATCAGAATTTTTATTTCACACCCAATTACCTTCGGGTTTATGAGGATGAAAATATTGAAATAGAGATGGTGGAGCAGAAGATTCAGGATAACTGCTATATGACTTTCACCAAGTTGGTATATGCATACTTAATGATCCTTCCTAAATTTTATGATTTTCATTTAGAAATGGATTATCTGTTCATGTATCGTATGACGGATAAGTTGAATGGTCTTGTGAAATATTATAAGCTTGAATTTAATCAGTCTTGTATAGAAATTACGCACGAGGGGGAATTACCATCTGTCTCTAAAGATGATATTCATAAAATGATTAATGATCCTATGAATATGGATTTTTGGTTAGAAACTCTTCCTTTGGATAATTTTACTTTTTGTGGATTGATGTCATTTAGATATATTGATGTAACTCAAATTGAGGTTATTTCATCATTAAAATCTCAATTGTTAGAGAAAGCTTCAATTATCAACAGGAGTAATTTCGATGCACTCGAACAAAATATACGTTCATTATTAGCTTTACCAAATTTAAATTTAGGTGTTATTGCCATGGGAATGACACAAGGTAATGTTGTAAATCCGTCTAATTTTTGGCACGGATTTGTTGATTCTAATAAATATAAATGTGAATCATATCGAGGAACAATTTATGAAGATGCTGCTTTCTCAGGCAATGTTGTTTTAATTAGTGATCTTTCGAAAAAGGATGATTTAAAGCCTGTAGAGCAAGAGTTGCTAAATCAAGGCATTAAAAATATTAGTATTATCCCTCTTCATTACGAAGGTGAATTGGTTGGTATGATGGAACTAGGATCAACAAAAGCTTTTGATATTAATTTTACAAAACTCAGAATAATAAAAGATATCATCCCAATTTTCTCAATAGCTGTTCAGCGTACAAGTGAGGAGTTAAAGAATAAGATAGAGGCAACAATTAAAGAAGAATGTACAGCTATACATCCGAGTGTTGAGTGGCGATTTAAGCAAGCTGCAGGGAATTTACTTGCGAAAAAAGAATCGGACGAGTTAGCTCAAATGGAAGATATTGTTTTTAAAGAAGTACATCCTTTGTATGGAGCTATTGATGTACGTCATTCTTCAGTTATTCGAAATCAAACCATTCAGGACGATTTAGTGGAGCAATTGGAATTGGCTCGCAATGTTCTGAAACAAGCATTTCTAGATCGAAAGATGCCAATTTACGATCAGCTTATTTACAAGATTGATTTTTTTATCGAAGGAATTCAAAAGGGATTATCATCAGGAGATGAAATGAACGTACTTAATTTTATTCGCTATGATGTAGAAACACTTTTTTCGCATTTTAATGAAAATAGTTCTGCTTTAAGTGAAGCTATTGCCGAATATGATAAAAATATTGATCCGGAATTAAATATTGTTTATAAAAGAAGAAAAAATTTTGAAGATAGTTTAGGAATGATTAATGATTGTGTAACTTCTTATCTTGAAAAAGAGGAAGAAAATGCACAAAAAATGTTCCCTCATTATTTTGAGAAATACCGTACCGATGGTGTGGAGCATAATATTTATATCGGGCAGAGTATTGCTGCGCAAAAAACTTATGATCGTATTTATTTAAAGAATCTACGATTGTGGCAGTTAATTGTAAGTGCCGAATTGGCTAGGAAAACTGATGCTTTAAAAGGTTCATTGCCGATTGAGTTGGAAACAGCTGGTTTAATTTTAGTTCATAGTCAACCTTTGGCAATTCGATTCCGGCAAGACGAGAAAAAATTCGATGTGGATGGCGCTTACAATATTAGATATGAAATTGTTAAGAAAAGAATCGATAAAGCTGTTATAAAAGGTACTAGCGAACGGTTAACTCAACCTGGGAAATTAGCCGTAATATTTAGTCAGGAAGCCGAAATGGCAGAGTATCAAAGGTATTTGGAATACTTAGTTGCAAAGGGCTATTTTGAAGATAATATAGAACATTTGGATCTTGAAGATTTGCAAGGCGTGTATGGTTTAAGGGCACTAAGAGTACAAATAAAGAATGGTGCAGAACCTAAAGAAGTTCTTGCTGTTGCAAAGGAGTTAAAATTGAATGATTAGCTTTATTGTTAATTTATTTTTGAAATAAAATTAGAAGTCGAATACATTTATGTTTTTAAAATTTTTACCGCTTAGTCTGTTTTTAATCTCGATTAGTTTTTTAAATTATGCTCAGATACCCACTGATAGTGTAGTTAAGGCGACACGTCCTAAGGTGGGCCTTGTTTTGAGTGGTGGCGGAGCTAAAGGTTTTGCTCATGTTGGGGTTCTTAAGGTTATCGACGAACTGGGAATTCCAATTGATTTTATTGCGGGAACAAGTATGGGAAGTCTTATAGGTGGATTTTATGCAATTGGATATTCGGCTGTTGATATTGAGAAAATAATTTTAAATCAGAATTGGGAAGACCTTCTTACCGATAATGTGTCGCGAAATTTCGTACCTATTTATGAAAAAAAGGATTTTGAAAGATATATTCTGTCATTTCCAATTAAGCCAAAAGGGATAGTGTTGCCTAGTGGTATTGTGGAAGGTCAAAATGTAATTAATTTGTTTGAACGGCTGACCATTGACTATCATGATGAAATGGATTTTAAAAAATTACCAATTCCATTTTTATGTATTGCCACCGATTTGGAAACAGGTGAAGCTGTTATATTGGACAAAGGATATTTACCATTGGCCATGCGTGCAAGTATGGCTATTCCAACTTTTTTTGCACCAGTTGAGATCGATGATAAATTGCTTGCCGACGGAGGAATGATCAATAATTTTCCGGTAAAGGAATTGATTAAAATGGGTGCTGACATTGTTATTGGTGTTGATGTTCAATCTGGAGTTAAATCGAAACAGGAATTAAAGTCCCTTTTGGATATAATAAACCAAACAGTTTCTTTAATGGCATTGAATAATTTTAAGGATAATCTGAAATACTGCGATATTTATATTAAGCCAAAAATAGACAATTATACGGTTGGAAGTTTTCAGGATGCGGATTCTTTGATTTATAAAGGAGAAGAAATAGCAAGAACCTTTATTCCTGTTTTACAGAATTTAAAGCAAAAATATAATCTGGAAAAACAAAATATAAAAGCATATGTGCCTCCATGTGATACGTCGAAGTATTA
Source organism: Labilibaculum sp. (assembly GCA_041554215.1). Taxonomy (GTDB): domain Bacteria; phylum Bacteroidota; class Bacteroidia; order Bacteroidales; family Marinifilaceae; genus Labilibaculum. Next base: position 7,796 of record JBFFMG010000053.1, on the reverse strand, counting down.
TTTGAAGGATATTGAATTTAACGGACTTAATGAGGTTAGTCACTCATTATTGTCAGGTAAACTTAATTTTGAGAAGAATACTAAAATTAGCTTGCGTGAATTGCAAGATGGTATTAATCGAGTCTATGGCAGTCGATACTTCGATCGCGTCGATTTTCAAATGAAAGGAGATAATGATAAAAATCTTTTAATAAATGTGAAGGAAAGAACGACTAAACGTTTTAATGTTGGATTGCATTACGATAGTGATAATAATGCATCAGTATTGTTGAATACAACTTTTCGGAATAAATTAAGAAGTGGTTCTCGCTTATCATTTGATTTAAAATTAGCCGAAAGTCCAAGATTTAAAACTACTTATACTATTGATAATGGTTTAAAGCCTGGGCTGAATATAGAGGCAGAATTTAATGATTCTGAGGTGTCTGCATTTGAAGAAGGAGAAAAAATTGCCAATTATGATTTTAATTATTTAAAATTTGACATTAATACGCATTCTATACTAAAGGAATCGTATTCTTTTGGTTTGGGAGCGAAAGTGGAATATTTCAACATAAATTCCAAATTTTCCGCCTCCAGTTTGGAAATAGTTAGAGATGAAGATTATTATTTTACCTATTATGCATTCCTGAATTTGGATTCTCATGATAAGGCTTATTATCCAAAAAGTGGAATGAGTCTTTATGGAGAGTATAAGTTGGTGACAAATAACGGATTGAATATTGACGGAATGAGTCGGCCAGCTTCCGTTGCTTATCTTAAATTCCAAAAAGCAATCAGTATGACTCCATTATTTACAGTTTATCCAAAATTTTACGGTCGGGTCATATGGGGAAAAAATATACCTAATTTTTTCATGTCTTATACTGGCGGAATGGATCAGACAGATTATTTTGATATTCAAGTGCCGTTTGTAGGTTTGGAAAGAATGGAGATTTCCTCAACAAATTCGTTTGTGTTTCGTGCCGATTTTCAGTACGAATTATTCAGGAATAATTATTTAATTCTGAAAACTAATGCCGGCAAACTTGTTGATGATGTTAATGATGCTTTAACGCAAGGGGAATGGATTAAAGGAATAGGTTTAACGTACTCGTATAATAGTTTAATTGGTCCAATCGAATTTTCCTTAATGTATTCTGATCAAAAAAATGACATTTCTAATTATGTAAGTTTAGGCTTTTGGTTCTGATACATAAAAAGATTTAATTGTTAAACGTGAAAAAACAAGTTTTATGTATAAAATTATTTTCTTCTGTACTATTCTTTTTTGTGGTTTCAGCCATGTTGTATTGGGGCAAAATAATATTGATAGTTTAAAGTACGACTGGAATCCGGCCATAGAAGGTACGGGACCTGTTCGTGGTTTAGAAGTCTCCTGCCATGTAAATACAAATTATAGTGTGAATTCAAATTCAGACTCGTATGGAAAAGGGAAAAGCGAAATAGATAACAATCGTGTTTTCGAAACAAAGTTGCGTTTTCCAATAATTTTAAACAAAAAATTAAAAATAGCAGGTAGTTTTGATTACAGTGATGAAGAATTCCATTTTGATGATATAGCGGATAATAATTATCCTTTGTACAAAAGCTTAAATGATAAAAATTTAAAGAGTATTGGTGGGAGTATTTATCTCATGACTCAGTTAAAAAGAAATATGTTCTTTCTATTTCGTTTTAATGCTAAGTTAAAAGGCGATTATTGGAAAGAGCATATTGGTGATGTTAGTAAGTATACTTTTTTGAAAATGGAGGTGTCGCCTGTAATTGGCTGGAAAGTGAATCCTCAAAAATCATGGGGAATTGGTTTGGCGTATTCCTACACGTTTGGCGATCCATTACTGTTCCCGGTTTTTGTTTACAATCATTCTTTTGCTGATAAATGGGGTGTTGAAGCCTTTCTCCCTGCAAGAATTAAACTACGGTATCAAGCTTCAAAACTTTGTTTTATTAATGCCAAAGCCCGACTGCAAGGGGGGAGTTATAGTATTCATTTTGACAATCCCGAATTGAATGATTTTAAAACACTGGAATTAAGAAGAGCTGATTTAAATTTTTCACTGGAAATAGAAAAAGGAATCACTGATTGGTTATGGGCTTCCTTTGAATCTGGTTATCGTACTAATATTAATTTTGATGTGACAAATAGTAATCATGCATTTAGTTTGTCGGGAAGTAAATTAACCAATGAAAATAATATTATTGATTCGAATGCAGGCGGAGGAATGTTTTATAATCTATCAGTATTTTTTGTACCCTCAAAAACGATTTTGAAAAAGATTGGTTTAATGCCAAATTAACATCAAAACCTATCTTATAAAATGTTTCTTTTCAGCGATATCTATGTTAAAAAAGATTTAGGGTAACTTGGTTATCTTTTACTTTTTTGCCTTGATATACCTAAAAATTACTCCATAAATAAAATATAGAGTAGGAAAGGGCAATATTCTGAACGCTTGGTCTAAAAACTGCATGAATATTGCCCTTTTTTGTTTAGTTTATTTCATTAGAGAATATCGAGGGAGCAATATCTCTTAAATTGTATCTAGATGCCATTGCTTCTCCATATGCACCTGCAGATCGTATTGCAATGATATCATTTCTTTTTGTTGCAGGTAGGCTGACCGATTTTCCAAAACAATCGGATGATTCACAAATAGGTCCAACCACATCGTAATTTTCAGATTCACCCACGGAGCTTAAGTTTTCTATTTTGTGATAAGCCTGGTAAAGAGCTGGTCGCAACAATTCTGTCATGCCAGCATCTAAAATGGCAAATTTGGTTTTAACTCCATTTTTAACGTATAAAACTTTCGAAATAAGACTTCCACACTGAGCTACCATCGATCTGCCTAATTCAAAATGAAGTTCCTGATTTGGATCCAAATCCAAAAATTCATCGAAAATTCCAAAAAAGGTCACAAAATCAGGTATTGGATTTTTATCAGGATGCTTGTAGTCTACACCAAATCCACCACCAACATTGATATGATCAACAAAAATTTGTCGATCAGCAAACCACTTCTTAATTTCATTAATTCGAATACACAAGCCTTTGAATACGCTCAAATCGGTTATTTGAGATCCAATATGAAAATGCAATCCAATTAATTCTATGTTTTTGAAACTTGCAAGACCTTCTAAAACACTATCAAATTCCCATCGGCTAATTCCAAATTTATTTTCTTCAACACCAGTCGTGATGTAATGATGCGTATTTGCATTAACGTTAGGATTGATTCGAATTGCAATTTTGGCAATTTTATTGCTTTTTTCTGCCAATTCATTAATCAATTCCATTTCGGGAATGGATTCACAATTAAAACAGAAGATATTGGAATCCAATGCTGTTTGAATTTCCTGATCGGATTTACCAACCCCTGCATATACAATTTTATTCGATGGATATCCTGATTCTAAAGATCTTTTAATTTCATTTCCACTTACACAATCAGCACCAAATCCGTACGACTGAATTTTGGTCATGATATTTGGATTGGCATTCGCTTTTACGGCGTAATGAACGTGATATCCATATTTGGACGACTCTCTTTTTACAATCTCCAATGTGTTTTGAAGAATTTCCATATCGTAATAGTAGAATGGAGTAGGTATGTAAGAGAATTCTTTGATTCTTGAGCTATTAAACATGATAAAAAATTGTGAAGACAACAATTAAAATAAATGACTACTTAAGGCCTGAAGGGCGGTTATTTTATTTTCTTGATCCACCAACACTGAAATATTGTGTTTGCTTCCTCCGTAGGAAATCATTCGCAATGGAGTAGATTCAAGTGCTTCCAGTACCTTTTTTGCACTGCCTGCCGATTCAGAAATAAAATCACCAACAATACAAATTATCGATTGGTTTCTGTCTATTTCAACAAGGCCAAATTTCAATAATTCAGATTCTATTTCCGATAAATGAGTATCATCATCTATTGTTAATGAAATAGCCACTTCCGAAGTGGTAATCATGTCGATTGGGGTCTTATATATTTCGAATATCTCAAATACTTTACGCAGAAAACCATAAGCTAACAACATTCTGCCTGATTTAATTTTTACTGCTGTAATTCCATCCTTGGCTGCTATTGCTTTAATTCCTTTGCCAACCAAATCATCCGTAATTAAAGTTCCTTCATCCGATGGACTTAGTGTGTTTTTTAAACGAACTGGAATACTGTATTGCTTGCATGGCATTATGCTTGATGGGTGCATAATTTTAGCTCCAAAATAAGCCAGCTCTGCAGCTTCGTCAAAAGACAATTGTTTTAATGCTTGAGTATTTTCTACATATCGAGGATCATTATTGTGAAATCCATCGATGTCTGTCCAAATTTGAACTTCGTCAGATTGAATGGCAGCACCAATTAAAGAGGCAGAATAATCACTTCCTCCTCGTTTCAGGTTGTCAACCTCTCCATAAGTATTTCTACAAATAAAACCTTGAGTTATGAAAAGTTTTTGATTTGGATGTTGTGCCAGTTCTCGTTCCAGATTTTCTTTAATGTAGTACGAATCAGGCTCTCCATCTTTGTCAATTCTCATGAAATTAAGAGCAGGAAGAAATACGGAATCAACACCAATTTCGGTCAAGTAATAATGAAAAAAGGCTGTCGAGATTAATTCACCTTGTGCTAGAATTGCTTTTTCCTGTAAAGCAGTAAAGCTCCTGTATACAAAGTTTCGAATGTAATTAAAATGAGATGTGATTAATTCATTTCCTTTGTCTTTTCCGTTCTGACTTGTAAATAACTCTTCAATTCGAACTCGGTATTTTGCTTCCAATTCTGTGATTTTTTCATCAGCATGTTCCATCTCCCGTTTGTACAAAAGATCAGCGATCTCAACAAGAGCATTTGTTGTTCCAGCCATGGCCGACAGAACTATAATTCTGGATTCATCACTTTGAACCAGTTGTGCAAGATTCTTAATTCTTTCAGGTGACCCAACAGAGGTGCCACCAAATTTTAAAACTTTCATTGGTTAATAATTTTAGTTTTTACCATTTCTTCTGGAAATGGAAGGTGTTTAAGCTAATAACAACATGATTAGCCTGTGGCTTTAAATTTCATCTCAAAAAAAGCCTGCAGAATTTCTGCAGGCTTTATATATCTTATTCGATAGCTTTACATCAATTCACATCATATAACGTCAAGAACGTTTATTGCGTTTATAATGCTTCTTATATTTTAATGTAATAGCGATCATTTATTTTGTTTTTTTATTTGACGGTGTAAAGTTGTGTAAAATTATTTGTTATTCCAATCGAAATTATTCAATTTGTTAAAATATTAACTATCGAACGAATAATTACACTAAAATAAAATTCCATTCCACCCCCAAAAACCTCTGGGAACATCCATAAATTCTATATAAACCCGATCTTTTGCAATTTCTAATTTCTCGGCAGCTAAACAAGCAAACTTGTTCGATAAATCTTTTGTTTTAGTATCGGGTAAACCAATGCTTTTTAATTGCAAAAATAGAGATGGTTCTTCACTTCCACCTAGGGTCATTTCTACTTTTGGAGCAAATGCTGTCATTACATATTTCTCAGGTTTCCCTAATTCCATCGATATTAAAGTTGAACACTCCTTTAAAAAGCTTTTTTGTTTTTTACTCGAAAAGCTCTTGTTGGTCTGAACTTTTAAATAAGGCATAGCTAAAAGTTTTGAGATTATTAATTACTCCTCAATCAGGTTTGATTTATTTTTTTTTCAACAATAAATATTGCAATCAAACACTTAAGTTATTATTAAATGAGTGAATTACAAAATTTGATGAAAACATTCTCTAATGTTGTTGAAGTTCTGTTAGTGCACTTTCTACAACTTTTTTTGAGTTTCCAATAAAGATTTTTGATCCAATTATTAGAACTGGTCTTTTTAAAAATGTGTACTCACTCAGAATAAGCTTTTTGTAGTCCTCTTCGCTTAATTCTTTATCTTTTAAATTGAGTTCTTTGTATTTAATAGCTCTGCGACTAAATAAGCTTTCATAACTGCCCGATAATTTGGCCATTTGGATTAATTGTTCTTCATTTATTTTATCGGTCTTTATATCCTGATGTTTAAAATCCGAATCCAGATTTAGTTCTTTAATTATACGCTTGCAGGTTGAACAGCTTGATAGGTGATATATTTTTTTCATATTTAGTATTACTGATTCGTATAGTTGGTTATAATCTTAATTATTTCTTCTGTCTGCTTTAAGTTCTTACTTTGAGTTTGTATCGCAAAGTATTTATTGGAATAAGTAGTTTTTACACCTTGCCACAATTCTTTTATTCCTTTTTTCTCAAGAAAGTCCTTGCACATACTAAAGGGCAATAGACACAATCCATTGTTGTGTTGAATTGCATCGAGAATGGCATTCAAATTTGGAATTACATATCGTGGTTTAAAATACGGTCGTTTTTTAAAATTATCAGACCAAAATGATTTTATCGTTTCCATTTTATGGGAGTAAGAATACCAATCTTGCGAAGACAACCATTTTTCGGCTTCATCCATTTTCTTTTCGTAAATTAATTGGTTGAATGGTATTGTATCCAAATTTTTACTACTAATAAGTAGCAATTCCTCTTTGCAAAAGGGAATGTATTTTATATCCTTAAAGCTACTTTGATCGGTTGTGATAAGCAAATCGAGTTGTTTTCGAAATAACTTATCTTGTAATTCCTCTGTTTCACCAAACAGAAACTCTACATCCATTTCTAATTGGTTAAGAATAGGAGCAAATGCATAGTGGAATACTTCCAAGTACATTCCTATCTTTATTTTGGGTCTGTTTAATAGGGTTCTTCGTTTAAAATTTTCTTCTGTTTTTTCAAGTTGAACAATTGCTTCTTCTATTTGATTATACAATTGAATGCCATTGGGAGTAGGCAACATTCTTCGTGGTTTTCGTTCAAATAATTGAACTCCCATATAAGTTTCTAGAGAAGACAATTGCTGGCTCACACCCGGTTGGGTAATTAATAAGCTTTCTGCTGCACCGGTTAATGTGCCACGTTCATAAATAGCTTTAAAGGTTCGGTACCATTCTAAATTCAACATATTACTATAAATAATTTTATATAAATGTATAAAAAGAATAACTTTTTTTATAGCAAATCACGCATTAACTTTGTTTTAAATAATAAATGAGAGTTATGAGTAGAGTTTTATTTGCAGTAACCAGTCACTTTAAAGATGATTCAGGATGGGAATCTGGTTGCTATGTATTAGAAGTTGCAGTTCCTTATTTTCATTTGGTTAAAAATGGAATTGAGATAGATTTTATCTCTCCTAAAGGTGGAACTGTTCCTGTTAAAAAACTCGATTTCGATGATCCTAAAGTGAAAAGTTTTTTAAAAGATAAAAATGCGAGTGAGAAATTTTACTCCTCAAAATTACCCGAAGAGGTCAATGCAAGTGATTATGATGCCATTTACTTTCCTGGCGGACACGGTGTTGTTTTTGATCTACCTCATTGCACCGAAATTGCAAAAATTGCAGGTGAAATATACGATAAAGGAGGTGTTGTTTGTGCCGTTTGTCATGGTGGAGCGGGACTTCTTTCTATTAAGTTAGCTGATGGTTCGTTACTAATTGAGGGGAAAAATTTAACCGCGTTCAGTAATAAAGAGGAAGAGGCGATAGGAACAGATACTAAGGTGCCCTTTTTATTGGAAACAGCTTTAATTGAAAAGGGAGCCAACTATTCTTGTGCTGCAAATTGGCAAGAGTATGTTGTTGTGGATGGCAGATTAATAACAGGGCAAAACCCGGCTTCCGATTTAGAAATGG
>JBFFMG010000052.1:0-14996 GCA_041554215.1 Labilibaculum sp. | reverse complement strand
TATCAGTACTTTCTACTTTTATAATGAGTAAAAAAAAGCAAAAATTGCTTTTTAAAATTATCAAGCTTTAAAATTTAACGACCCTATCAAATGTTTTTTCAACATCTCCTTTAATCGCCCGATAATAAAATGCCCCTTTCTTGGATTCTGTAGTATTTTTAACATTCAATTTTTCCAGACGTCCTAAGGATAAAACTTTTTTTCTAAAATTTCCCGGATCAAACTCCCTCTGAAAAATCGCCTGATATAAATTTCGTAATTGCAAGAGTGTAAACATCTCTGAAAGCAATTCCTCTCCTATTAAATCAAAACTTGCTTTTTTCTGGAGTCTGTCCAACGCTTCTTGAACCATATTTTCATGATCAAAAATCATAGTAGGAAGCTTACTTATTGGCCACCAATGCGCTCCATTTTCGCGAACCAAATCCGTATCGTACTTATCAATTCGAATTAATGCATAGTATGCTAAAGAAATAACACGCGTAGCCTCATCTCTTGACGGATCTGAGAACGATTGCACTTGTTCTAAATAAATATCACTCAGTCCTGTTGTTTTCTTAAGCACTCTGCGGGCGGCCATATCAGCCGACTCATTTTCCTGAACAAATCCTCCTAACAAAGACCATCTTCCCATTGCAGGCTCAAATCCTCTTGGATAAAGTAATAATTTCAGTTCCCCTTCATGATAACCAAAGATCACACAATCTACTGCCACATGATACTTAGGATGTTTATATTCTTGATTCATTTCATTAAATTTGCACTACAAATATATAAAGTATTTTTGACTTTTATTAATTTTTCGTTAAAAATTAATTTCTTCACAAATTTAGCAAAAAATACTATACGAAAAAACTCTTGATCAAGCATACTATTACAATTATCACAGAGTATAAAGCATTACTATTCAGAATCAATAATGAAGTGAACAAATTATGAATTCTTGGTTTTGCACATTCGTAGAATGTAAGTATACTTGCATAACTATTACAATTTAATAGTTGGATGTACTTTTAATTGAATTTTATTAAAGCACAATATCATTATGCGAAAATATATTTTTTTAGGATTCATTATACTTTTTTGTTTTTGCAGCAATTCTCTTACTGGAGAAAATCAAAAAACATCAATTCCACATATTCATTTTCATTACTTAAATAACAATAATGGATTAGCACAAAATACAGTAGATTGTATTTTAAAAGATAGCCGAGGATTTATGTGGTTCGGAACATGGAATGGACTATGTCGATACGATGGTTACTCTTTTACAACATATAATAAAACCCAGAATCCTAATGGACTTCCTGACAACTTCATTCAATCAATGAGTGAAGACAACAAAGGAAATATCTGGATTGGAACAAAAAATGGGTTAACCAGATTCCTTTTTAATGAGAATCGCTTTTCTCTGCCTGAGAATATCAAGTCGAATCTAAACGGACACTCCATACCTCAAATATCCATTGATAAACAAAATAAGATCTGGGTAGCGACAGAAGATGACGGAGTTTGGCTTATAGAGGAAGAGAAAACAAACTTATATTCAGCTAAGAAGATTACTGAAATTGATTTGCCAAACCAACACGTCAGTCACATTTTAATTCATGAAGAAAATATTTTAATTGGAACTGAGAACGGTTTGGTAATTGTTGACAAGATAAATTTTCAAAACGATACCACATTAAACAAACTAATTAAATCTGTAGCAAACCTTGTTGTAAATTGTATTTTTGTTGATACAAAAGAAAATGTATGGATCGGAACCTCTAATGGCTTATATCAATCTGAACCAGACAATAAACAAATCTATTTTTACACGCATCAGCCACAGAATTCATCTGGTTTAAACCACATAGCAATTACAGAAATTGTTGAAGACAATTCAGGCACAATTATCGTTGGTACTTTGGCCGGACTAAACTTTTTTAATCCAAATTCGCACTCTTTTTATCATTTAGATGATGATTTCAAAGAAGATCAAAAATTAAACAACCCCTTCATTAATTCATTACTTGCTGATAAACAAGGAAATGTATGGATAGGTACCGATAAAGGAGGTGTTAATTTTTACAATATTTATCAAAAACCTTTTTATTCTATCACTCATACTCCATTAAACAATAATAGCATAAGTCATAATACAATCAACTCTATTTTAAGTGAAAAAAACATTCTTTGGATAGGAACCGCTGGTGGTGGCTTAAACAGAGTCGTTAATAATGGAGAAAAGGTAGAGCATTTTAATCTTAGCAATTCACCTCAGGAACAAATTGGTGCAAACTTTATCACTTCAATATATAGAAACAGCAATAAACAACTTTGGTTAGGCACATGGGGAGACGGTTTAAAACGACTAAAATCAGTAATCACCAAAAACATTGATACCTATCGTAATAACTTTGAAGTTTCGAACAGTCTTTGTTCGAATTTCGTTTCCTCAATAACAGAATTAGATAAAGACCAATTGCTGATTGGAACATTAAAAGGACTCGATTTATTTAATATCAAGCTAAACACCTTTACCCATCTCGATGAGAAAATGAAACTACCTGCCCAACTCGAAGTTGGATGTATTTTAAATGATCAGCAAAATCAGGTTTGGATTGGTACCCGTAATGGATTATTCCGCATTCCAAAAGATGAATTAAATCAACTTGATCAAAAAACAAACATTAAACATGATGCCTTTTTCAATCAGCAGGATAACCCATTATCTCTTCCTGGGAATTACATCATTTCCTTGTTTGAATCGAAAGACGGTACCGTATGGATTGGCACCTATGGAAGTGGAATCTGTAAATACACTATTAATAATAGCGGTAAGTTTCAATTTATAACTTATAATGACCAAAACGGTTTGTGCAATAATGTAGCCTATGCCATAGAAGAAGACAAACAAGGCAATTTGTGGATCAGTACGGACAATGGCCTTTCAAAATTTAATCCGAAAACTGAATCTTTTCAAAATTACTTTGTAAAAGATGGACTTTTGAGTAACCAATTTTATTGGTCAGCATCAGCTGCTGATGAACATGGTAAACTTTATTTTGGGGGGATAGCTGGATTAAACTATTTTATGCCGGAAAATGTTGAATCCTACCAGGAGGCATCAAAACCGGTTTTTACTGAATTTTCAGTATTCAACAGGCCTGCTGAAATTGGACAAAAATATCATTCCAATGTAATTCTAAATAAATCCATATCTGAAACAAACTCTATTGAGCTCTCCTACAAGGACGCCGTTTTCTCAATAGAATTCTCGGCTCTTGATTATTTTTTACCTAAAAAAATAAAATATTCATACCAAATGGAAGGTGTTGATAAGGATTGGGTTAATGTTCCTTCGAGCAGAAGATTTGCCAATTACACAAATCTTTCGGGTGGAGAATACAAATTCATGGTTAAAGCCTCTAACAGCGATGGTGTGTGGTCTGACAAGATTGCAGAATTAAAAATAAAAGTTCATCCACCTTTTTGGCAAACAATGTGGTTTCAATTTACACTCCTGATTGCAATCGTTTTAATAATAATCAGCTACATTCAATACAGAACACGTTTTTTAAAAGAGCAAAAAAAGAAGTTAGAAAATCAGGTACTGGAACGAACTGAAAAAATTGAAGAACAAAAAGATAAACTAAGACACCAGGCTGAGTATTTACAACAAACAAATCAGGAGTTAGCTGACAGACAGCTGTTAATTGGCGGACAAAAACTTGAACTCGAAATTCAAAATAAAAAGATTGTACAACAGCGCGACAAGATGATTGAATTAAACAAGGAAGTGAAACAGGTTAACCAACTTCGATTGCGTTTTTTCACGAATATCTCACACGAATTTAGAACTCCCCTTACCCTAATTATTGATCCGCTGGAACAATTAATGAAAAAATTAAGCGATGATCAAAACACAATTAGCACTTTAAAAATTATTGACCGAAATGCCAAACGACTGCTTCATCTCATCAACCGTCTTATTTATTTCCGGCAAATCGAAAACGAAAAAATTGATCTCCTTGTGAGTAAAGGCAATTTAAATGAGTTTTTATATGATATTTTTGAATCATTTGAAAATTTGGCTCAACACATGCAAATGAAGTACCATTTTGAAGCACAGCAAACAATTTCAGAAACATGGTTTGATGCAGAAAAGCTCGAAAATATTTTTTACAATTTGCTATCCAATGCTTTTAAATACACACCTGAAAATGGTGAAATTACAATGAAAGTTAAATTTATTGAGAAAGATGCTGATAATATTTTCCCTACACCTTACGCTTACATTGAAGTTACCGATAACGGTAAAGGCATTGCAAAGGAACATCTGCCATTTATTTTTGAACGGTTTTACCATGTTGAATCTGAAAGAGAGTTAGACAAGAATAACTCTGGCATTGGCTTAGCTTTAACCTCTGAAATTATTAAAATATTACACGGTAAAATTCAAGTTCAAAGTGAAATCAAAAAAGGAAGCTGTTTTCAAGTCTATTTGCCATATACAACCGATCGTTATAACGAAAGAGATTTAGACCGCAATAACACTCAGGCTGAGGTGAAATTAAAAACCCGTATTGATACCTTAGTTCATAACATGGTTAATCCAGAATCAAATTTAGGATTTGAAAACACTGAAAAAAAGGATAAATCAAGACCATTGGTACTGATTGTTGAAGACAATTTTGATTTACGCACCTTTCTAATACAAACCTTAAAAGAAGACTATAGAATACTTGGGGCGGAGAACGGTAACATTGGCTTTACGATGGCTAAAAAGCACTCTCCCGACCTAGTAATCTCTGATGTGATGATGCCTGTACTTAGTGGCATTGAGCTGTGTAAATGTATGAAAAAGGAGATTCAGACAAGCCATATTCCGATTATCCTGTTAACAGCAAAAAACATGCTTGAAAACTGGGTTGAAGGCCTTGAAACCGGTGCTGATGATTACATCTCAAAACCTTTCAATCTGCAACTATTACAGATTAGAATGAAAAATCTGATTGAAAGCAGAATGAAATTAAAACGAATGTTCAATTCGTCGCAAAACATTTCTGCGGAAAACATTACATCAAACCCTGTTGACGAAGAATTTATCAATAAAGTATATCGAATACTGGAAAAAAACTACACCAATCCCGACTTCACAATCAATCAGTTTGCCAGTGAAATGTTTGTAAGTAGCAGTTTGCTATATAAAAAATTGAAAGTAATAACAGACTTAAACATTACAAATTTTATAAACACATTCAAATTAAAAAAAGCGATGGAGTTGATACAGGAAAGCAAACTCCCAATTTCTGATATTGCATTTGCCGTTGGATTCAATGACCCTAAATATTTTAGCAGAGTATTTCGCAAACATTATGGAATGAGCCCCTCTGACTTTACACACAACTCACTCAAAATCAATAAGTAAGATACACCTTCTACTAAGCATATTTCTTCATTTTCCGAAATCATCCACCTCAATTGTGTTATTGTCCACCCCTTTGAGAAGCTATCGGCTTACATTGCAAACGTTATAAACGATAAGTAACATTTAATTTCTATTCTATGAAAAAAATATTTTTAGGCGGATTTTTGTTCTGCTTCCTGATTCTTTCAGGAGTAAGTCAAGCTCAAATTACCGTTAAAGGTGTTGTTTATGAAACTACCGGCAATACAACACTCCCTGGAGTTAATGTTGTTCAAAAAGGAACAACAAATGGAACAATAACGGATATTGATGGAAACTATTCCCTAACCATTCAAGATCCAAATGCAAGTTTGATTTATTCCTTTGTAGGATATTTATCACAGGAAATTCCAATTAATAATCAAACATCAATCATTGTAAGCTTAAAGCAAGATATTTCAGATCTTGATGAAGTTGTTGTTATTGGTTATGGTACTCAGAAAAAATCGGATTTAACAGGTGCTGTTAGTGTTATTGATACCGATGATGCTAAAAAAACAGTGACTTATGATGTCGCCAAAATGCTGCAGGGGCAAGCTCCTGGAGTTACCGTTCAATCTTCGGGTGAGCCTGGAGGATCGGTGAATATAAAAATCCGAGGCATTACTTCTTTTAATAATAACAACCCATTATTTGTAATCGATGGAATGATTGTTGACAATCCTAATGATTTCGCACCCGGCGATATCGAATCAATGCAAGTACTAAAAGATGCTTCTTCCGCTGCCATTTATGGTGTAAGAGGTGCGAATGGTGTTGTAATCATCACCACAAAAAAAGGGGTTCAAAATGGAGATTTAAAAGTGAAACTCAAATCTCTTTTCGGCATACAGAATGTTGCCAAGAAAATTTCTCTTACCGACAGAGAAGGATATCAAAAAATTACCAATGCTGCTTACTTGAATTCAGGACAAGCAATACTTCCAGGGAACGATCCTACCAGCGAGTATTATATTGACAACGTAAATACCGACTGGCAGGATGCCGCTTTCAAAACAGGTATCATCCAGAATCATACAATATCATTTAATGGAGGTTCTGAAAATTTCGGTTACAATTTTAATACAGATTATTACAAAAACTCGAGTTATGTAGATACTCCTCAGGATTATGAACGAATCTCAACCAGCTTAAATTTGAATGGAAAAAAAGGCAAATTTAAATATGGTGCTAAACTGGGTTACACAAAATCAGATAAAGAAAGCTTTAACGAATACAATGTAGGTACCTCATCGGTGATAAACCTGCTTCAATCGATCCCAACAATGCCTGTTTATGACGAAAACAGACTAGGTGGTTACGGAGGTACTGATAACCTTACTCAAAAGGCAATCACTTTAAATGTGATTGGATTCAACAACCTGATTGATAATCAAGCTGAAAGAAACAGACTTATTGGTAATATCTGGGGTGAGCTTGAAATTTTAAAAGGCTTAAAATATAAAATTAGCGCCAGTGCTGATCAACTGGATACTCACACAAGATACTTTGTTCCTCCAAGTGATTTAGGCTGGTATTATATTACAACAAATTCGGAATCTTCGCTGGACATTAACGACAGCCGTAAAACCTTTACTTCGCTGGACAACTTGCTTACATACAACATTGAAATTAACAAACATAAGTTGGATGCACTTGTTGGATGGGTTCAAGAGAAAACAAATTATTACAATCACTGGTCAAGAGGAGTTGGATTTGAAACCAATGAAATCAGTCATTTAGAATATGCTGACGACACCTCTACCGGTGAATACGAAAGTACAATAACCGGCATATCCTATTTAAGCAGAATTAACTACAATTTTGCTAACAAATACTTTTTAACAGCAAATTACAGACAAGACAAAACATCTCTTTTTGCCAAGCAAAATAATACAGGAGATTACTTTTCTGTTTCAGGGGCTTGGAAATTGCACAACGAAAGTTTTATCACTCTTCCACAGTGGATGAATACTGCGAAGTTAAGGGGAGGTTATGGTACTTTGGGAAATAATACTGCAGGAGTATATGCCTACACTCCTACAACCAATAGTTTTGCAAGCTATCTTTTTGGAAACACATTAGCTCCAGGTACAATTGTTGTTGATGCTACGGATCCTAATCTTAAATGGGAAGATACTGAAACTGTAAACGCAGCAATAGAATTAGGAATGTTTGATAACAAATTACAGTTTACGGCTGAATATTACGAGAAAAAATCAACAGACCTGTTAGCCAGAGTTCCACTACCTCTTTCTACCGGAACAATAAGCAGCGATTGGTCATCATCGGTTATGACAAATGCTGCTGCAGTAAAAAACACAGGCTTTGAATTTTTATTGAGTTATAACAACTCCTCAAAAGAGTTTAAGTACAATATTTCGGCAAATGTTGGAACACTAAAAAACAGAGTATTAAAAATAGGAACAGATGATACTCCAATTAATGGGACGAACTCAAGAACCGAAGTAGGACGGTCCATTGGTGAACTTTATGTGTACGAAACAGAAGGTCTTTTTCAGAGTCAGGCGGATGTTGATTCTCATGCAACTCAGCCGGGTGCTGTTGCAGGTGATGTTAAGTTTAAAGATGTAAATAAAGATGGTTTAATTACCGATGAAGACAGAACTTACCAAGGCGTTTCAATTCCTAAAATTAGCTATGGTTTAAACTTAAGCGGATCTTACAAAAACTGGGAATTCTCAATGTTCTGGCAAGGTAGTGCAGGTAATAAAATCTACAATGGAACTTACAATAGTTTGATGATTGGCGGACTTGTAAATCATCATACAGACATGTTGAATTACTGGACTCCAACCAATACTGATACAAACATTCCACGTCCTGATCAATTGGAAACCAATCAAAATGCAAGAGCATCCGACCGATTTATCCAGAACGGAAACTATATCAAACTACAAAATGCCCAGTTGGCCTATAACATTCCATTAAAAGCAAATAATATAGTGGAACATGCAAAAGTTTATGTTTCAGGACAAAATTTGTTGACCATTAGTAAATACAAAGGCTATGACCCTGACTTTATGAGTGATGGATTATTCTCCAGAGGTTTCGATTACGGGTCTTTCCCAAATCCAAGAACTTTTATTTTAGGTGTAGAGATTGACTTTTAAAATGCTTAAATAAAACAGAAATAAAATGAAATATAAAAATATTTACAGTATAGCTATTTTGTTTGCGCTGACCAGTTTGGTTTCAAGTTGTGTTAGTGAGGACGATTTAGTACAGATAGATCCAAATGTTGATACGGAAGAAGCATTTTGGAAGACAGATAACGATGCACTTAAAGGAATTAATTCAGTGTATGGCAGTATGCTAATAGACGGCAGTTACATGAGAAGCACTCCTATGATGCTGGATTTAAAGGATGATGCAACCAGAAGTAACAGCCCTTGGACAGCAATGTCCGTTATCGGCAAATTCAACTCGAGTATTGCGAATCCAGATATTTACAGTTGGGCGTATCGTGATTTTTATCAGGGAATTTACCGCGCAAATCAGGTATTGGATAATGTGCCGTCCATAGAAATGGAAGATAGCAATTTGAAAGACCGTGTTCTGGGGCAGGCTTATTTTCTAAGAGGCTTGTATTTTTTCCACATGGTAAACATGTTTAAAAATGTTCCTTTGCCATTATCTAACAGTGAATTATACCACGAACAAAAAACAAATGAAGAAGGCTGGGCTCAGGTAATTTCTGATTTAGAAATGGCTGCCGATTTATTGCCTGTTTCCTACGATGATATAACCGGGCTGGACGCAGGGCAAATAGGAAGAGCAACAAGAGGTGCAGCTTTAGCCTATATGGGAAAAGCACAATTATTTACAAAAGATTTCGAATCTGCAAAAGTGACATTTAAGAAAGTTCTCGATCTAAAAGTGTACTCTTTAGTTGCTGATTACCGTGATAACTTCACCGTAACAAACGAAAACAATTCAGAATCTGTATTTGAAATTCAATTTAGCAGAGAAGCTGGTGGTGTAGATCTAAGCTGGGGAGGAAATCCAGCACCAGGTTGGGGAAGAACCTCAGGAAGAGCAATTACATATGGTGCTGCGGGCTTTGGATATGCAGATTTACAGCCTACCTGGGCATTGTTTAATGAATACAGAGAAGAATTAACTGTTGATGGAGAAGTAGATCCGAGGTTAGACGCAACAATATTCTACAATAAAAATGCATACGACGGTGTTGGAATGTCATTATACGGTCAGGATTTCGCAACATTTTATGCTGCTAACGAATCCAATCTAAATGATATATACTGCAGAAAGTATGAAAATTCTGATGGCGATTTTGCAAACGAGTATGATTGGAGATCTGGAATTAACGAACGCATCATGCGTTATGCAGATGTGCTGCTAATGTATGCGGAATGTTTAAATGAGACCGGAGCTACCAATGATGCTTATCCTTTCATACAAATGGTGAGGGATCGTGTAAACCTGCCTGATTTAGCAACCGTTAAACCAAACATGACGCAAACCGAAATGAGAGAGCAAATTGCCCATGAACGGTTTTTAGAACTTTCTTTGGAAGGACACCGTTTTGATGACATCCGCCGCTGGGGATGGTTAGAAGATGCATCTAAATTAGCTTGGCTAAAATCAAGGGATGCTGAATTCAATACCTACACTCCTGGCCGCGAATATTTCCCAATCCCTCAATCCGAAATGGATACAAACAAGGGAATGGTACAGAATGATGGCTACTAAGCCAATTCAGACCTAATTTTGAGGATGTCCACAAAAAGTGGACATCCCCCTTATTTAATTATCTAAAATAATCAGATCACAAAGAATACTTTGGTATTACTGACCCTATAGATCTGTTTTGGTGATGAAATCATCAAATTCAATCCCTAAAATAAAGTACAAAAAAGTAGCATTAATAGAGTTATTTAGAACAGAAATTATAATCCTAAGTAACTCTTATTTTATAAAAAACAGATGATGAGATTTATTTCTTCAGCAGCATTCGTGATTTTTCTAATGACTGCAGGCTGTTCCAGTAGTGATAATATTATTGATCCCGAAGAACCGGATCCTGTAGTAGAAAATCCTCCGGCGGATGATTTTTCCGGTCCTGAATATGCTGATGATTATTCAGCCATATCAGGTTGGGACAATCGGACTTTCTGGAATTTAGCCAATGTTCATGACCCTTCTGTAGTATCTGATGGAGAGTATTATTATATGTACGGAACAGATGCTTCCTATGGGAATGCACTCGAAGGTTACGGACATTTTCTTTCACGCAGATCAAAGGATTTGGTTGACTGGGAATTTCATGGAATGGCAATGACCGAAACTCCTTCGTGGGTAAAAGACACACTCAACAGTATGAGGGTTCGGGCAGGACTTGATATTATAGACTCTCCTGTTTATGGACACTGGGCTCCCGTTGTTCGAAAAGTTGGAGATAAATACCGAATGTATTACAGCATTGTGGTTGACAATTACATTGAATCAGGAAAACCAAATACGACTGAAAACTTCGATGGTTCCTGGACAGAACATGCTTTTATCGGTCTTATGGAATCGGATGACTTAAGCAGTAACACGTGGGTGGATAAAGGAATGGTAGTTAGTTCTGTTTCGGACAGAGAGACCAACTGGTCGCGTTCAAATACAAGCGATTGGAATGCCTATTTTAAATGGAATGCGATAGATCCAACTTTTATAATTACCCCAGAGGGAAATCACTGGCTAATTTACGGTTCTTGGCATTCAGGCATTGTTGCATTACAAGTGAATCCGTCAACAGGAAAACCCGGAAATCTGTCATCAATTGAAGACTACGGAACGCTTATTGCTCGACGTCAAAACAGCGAACTTAATCGTTGGCAGGCACAGGAAGGTCCTGAAATCATTTACAATGAAAAAACAGGATTCTATTATCTGTTCCTGGCTTACGATGAACTATCAGTTGCCTACAATACCAGAGTATGCCGATCAACAAATATCACAGGTCCTTATTTTGGTATTGATGGAACCAATATTACCGAAGGAGGCGAATGCTGGCCCATGTTAACACATCCGTACAAATTCAACAGTCATTCAGGTTGGGTGGGAATTTCGCATTGTGCTGTTTTCAAAAACGAAGAAACAAACGAATGGTTCTACAGTTCGCAAGCCCGCTTGCCTGCCAATACAAATGGGAATGCTTACAGCAATGCCATTATGATGGGGAATATTCGGAAAATTGCATGGACAGAAGACGGCTGGCCGGTTGTTATGCCTGAACGTTATGCAGGTGTGCCACAACCAAGCATCAACGAAAGCGATTTAACTGGTACGTGGGAAAACATATCAATGAATTACGAATATAAAGTTCAACAAAAATCATCTCAACTGATTCTTTCGTCCAACATGACAGCATCCGGGGCATTAAGTGGCACATGGTCTTACGATCAGGATAAAAAGATTCTTACCATTGGTGAGCAGCAGCTCAATCTGGAAAAAGGATGGGACTGGGAAGCATCACCCCGAACAACAACCTTTACCTACTCAGGCTTAACAGCCGGAGGAAGACCTATTTGGGGTAAAAAAATAACAAAATAATAGTTACAAAATCTGTATTACAATGCAAAAATCATTTATAAAAATTAGTGGGAAGCTTGTTAAATTGTTCTTTTTTGCAAGTTTATTATTATTTACTCAAATATCTATTGGGCAAAATAAAATTTCCATTCATGATCCGGTGATGATCCGCGAGAATGATACGTTCTATTTGTTTAGTACTGGATGGGGAATCAATGTTTGGTCGTCAACAGATATGAAAAATTGGACAGAAGAAAAACCTGTATTTGACAATCCTCCAAAATGGGCTGTTGAAGCTGTTGATGGTTTTAAAGGTCATATTTGGGCTCCAGACATCTCTTTTTTTAACGGACAGTATTATTTATACTATTCCATTTCAGCCTTTGGAAAAAACACCTCTTGTATTGGCTTGGCAACCAACAAAACACTAAACGCAAACGATCCTGATTTTAAATGGGTTGATCATGGCAAAATCATCCAATCTTTTCCGAACAAAACAAATTGGAATGCTATTGATCCCAATCTAATCGTAGATGAACAAGGTCAGGCGTACCTGAGTTTTGGTTCTTTTTGGGATGGAATCAAATTGGTGAAACTTTCCGGTAATGCAATGTCGGTAGATGATGATTTAATGGAAATTCCAACCATAGCCTCTCGTAAAGAAGATTCTCGTTTACCCAATCCTCCGGCAATTGACAACAATCCTGTCGATGCAGGAGGAAATGCAATAGAAGCTCCCTTTATATTTAAAAAAGACGGGTACTACTACCTTTTCGCATCTATTGATTATTGCTGTAAAGGCGTAAACAGCAACTATAAAATGATTGTTGGCCGATCAAAGAATGTAAATGGCCCCTATTTGGATAGAGACAACAAACCAATGAACACAGGAGGTGGCACCATTCTTTTAGCAGGAAATAAGGATTGGTACGGACTTGGACACAATGCAACTGTAAGTTTTGATGGAACCGACTATTTAATTTTCCATGCTTATGATGCTTCTAATAATGGCATTCCAAAACTCTTAATTAAAGAAATTACTTGGGATAAAGATCAGTGGCCAAGCGTTAAATTATAAAACACAATACAAAATAAAACTGTAAATATGAAGATTATAAAATCAAAAAAATATGCAATTGCTGTTCTAAGCTCGCTAACAATTCTGGTGGGTACGCAAACATTATCGGCACAAAATGCACGCATCAAGATTGATGTAGACCGAACTATCGGTGAGGTAGATAAAAATATCTACGGAAATTTTGTAGAACATTTGGGTCGTTGTGTATACGGAGGCATCTACGAAGAAAATTCTCCTCTTTCCGATGAAAACGGAATTCGTTTGGATGTACTGGATGCTGTTAAAGAGCTGAATGTATCGATTACCCGTTACCCGGGAGGAAACTTTGTATCCAATTACAATTGGAAAGATGGCATTGGTCCAAAAGATGATCGTCCAGCCAGAATGGAATTGGCTTGGTCGCGTTTGGAAAGCAACCGCTTTGGAACTGATGAATTTATGGCTTATGCCAAAAGAATGGGAACAGAACCTTATTTTTCTGTAAACATGGGAACAGGAACAATAAAGGAAGCCCAGGAATGGGTAGAGTATTGTAACGTTAAAAGCGGTCCTTATTATGCCGAACTCCGGAAAAAGAATGGTCATGAAGAGCCATACAACATTAAATACTGGAGTCTGGGAAATGAAATGGATGGATTTTGGCAAATGGGTCATCTAAATGCTGAAGATTACAGCAAAAAAGCAAGAGAAGCAGCTAAATTGATGAAACTAACATCTCCGGAAATTAAGCTGATAGCAGCCGGTTCGTCAAACTACCGTCCCAATGCAGATCCCAACGAATGGAACGAAAAAGTTCTTCACGAATTGCGAGATGTTATTGATTATTTAGCCTTACATATGTATGTTGGCAATGTTGAAAACAATTATTACAATTTTGTTTCCTCTCCTTTAGTTCTGGAAGAACGAACCCGTGTTGTTAAAGGTTTGATTGACCGCGAAATGGAAAATGCAGACCGGGGAAACCGCCCGCCAATTTATATTGCCTGGGATGAATACAATATTTGGTATCGTGCCCGTGGAGAAGAAACCATGGCAGGTATTAAAGCTCTCGAAGAACGCTACAATTTAGAAGATGCACTGGTAATTTCAGGCTTTTTAAATGCATTTATCCGTAATGCAGATATCGTGAAGATGGCGAATATGGCACAACTTGTGAACGTTATTGCACCTATTTTTTCATCAGAAAAGGGAATGTTTAAGCAAACCATCTTCTATCCTATTCAGTTATTTGCCAACAATGTAAAAGGAACTTCTCTGGATGTTCACGTTGATTGTGAGACATATGACACCGGCGAATTTCTCATAGGATTGGGCGAATCAACTACCATTCAAAAGGACGTTCCATTTTTAGATGTTTCGGCCACCTATAATAACGGCGAAGTAATTGTTTGCGTGATGAACCGTAATAAAGACAAGGCAATTACAACAGATTTACTTTGTCAGGAAGGAATTTTTGACGGCGAATTTGAGGTGTACGAAATAAATGGTCCTGACATTAAATCTGAAAATGACTTCGGGAAAACAAGTGTCGAGACAAAGAAAAAGTCTTCTTTAAAAGTGAAGAAAAGCGATAAAATCACTTACGATTTCCCGGCACATTCTTTTACCATGATAAAAGGCTCGATTGTTAAGTAAATACATTTGCTCAAAGTTTATAGTTAGAGATGAGAATTAATTCTAATTCTCATCTCTTTTTTTGTAATCCCCCAACTAATTTAAATCTCTTTATCTTTTCAGTAATTGTAATAATCCCCTCCTTTCAAAAAAAAGTGTGAACAAGTAACCGTTTTTTTTTTACAGAAACGATTTCCTCAGCTGCGTTCAGAATCACAATTACCCAACCTTTCTGACACACGTTTTTATACACTGAAACAGCGATTCAACAAAAAAGGGTGCTGTCACAATTGTGACAGCACCCTT
>JBFFMG010000051.1:0-15159 GCA_041554215.1 Labilibaculum sp. | reverse complement strand
ATAATAAAGAAATAATAATAAGTAGATAACTAACACAACTAAAATAGAATGGAAAATTTTAATTTTTACAATCCGGTAAACATCCTTTTTGGAAAAGGAAAAATTGCAGAAATAAGTAAGCATATTTCTAAAGATGCTAAAATTTTAATGACCTATGGTGGAGGCAGTATTAAAAAGAATGGTGTTTACGATCAGGTTGTAGATGCTCTAAAAGGGTATGAGATTATCGAATTTGGTGGTATTGAACCAAATCCGCACTTCGAGACTTTAATGAAAGCTGTTGAAATAGTAAAATCGGAAAAGATTGATTTTCTTCTTGCAGTAGGTGGTGGTTCTGTAGTGGATGGAACAAAATTTATTGCTGCAGCAACTTACTTTGAAGGCGATGCATGGGATATTTTGGCAAAGCGTGCACCAATTACTAAAGCTGTTGATTTGGGTGCTGTTTTAACTTTGGCAGCTACAGGTTCCGAAATGAATAACGGTGGAGTTGTAACAAAGGCAGCTACAAAAGAGAAAATGGCATTTGGAAATCCATTGCTATTTCCTAAGTTTTCTGTTTTAGATCCGGAAACAACTTATTCATTGCCAAAAAGACAACTTACCAATGGTATCGTTGATGCCTATGTGCATGTGATGGAGCAATATCTTACTTATCCGGTAAATTCTCCAGTTCAGGATCGATTTGCAGAGGGAATCCTTCTTACTTTGTTGGAAGAAGGGCCAAAAGAATTAGCTTCGGATACTCCTAATTATGAGCGCAGAGCCAACTTAATGTGGGCGGCAACAATGGCCTTAAATGGTTTAATTGGAATGGGTGTGAAAAGCGACTGGGCAACTCACATGATTGGCCATGAATTAACTGCTTTCCATGGCATCGATCATGCTGTTACTTTGGCAATTGTTCTTCCTGGATTATTGACTCAATTGAAAGAGAAGAGAGGCGAGAAGTTATTGCAGTATGCCGAAAGAGTATGGAACATTACCGAAGGAACCGATGAGGAGAAAAAGACTCTTGCTATTGAGAAAACTGAAGAATTCTTCCAAAGTGTTGGAATTGCAACTCGTTTAAGTGACCACAATGTAGGGCAGGATAGTATCGATACTATTGCCAAACGATTCGAAGGAAGAGGTTATGTAGGTATGCTTCCAGATGTTGAAGTAAAGGATGTTGCTGAAATTCTTGAGGCTAGATTATAGGTTTGTTAAATATTGAATAGATAGAGGCTGCACTTGTATGAGTGCAGCTTTTTTGTGTTAAGAAATTGTGAAATATTTCAATTTTATTTGTGACAATTAAATCTATGTCGTATGTTTGCGTCATTAGAAGTAGGAGCGATTGCGATTTGATGATAATTATGAAAAAATTAAATTTATTCGAAGAAGGACAACAAGAAATAGCAGCAATGGCTAAAGTCTTGTCGCATCCAGCACGAATTGCAATTTTGCAATTTTTGGCGGCAACACCAACTTGTATTTCAGGAGATATTTCAGATTTTTTACCCCTAAGTAGAACTACTGTTTCTCAACATTTAAAGGACTTAAAGTCTGCAGGATTAATAAAAGGAGAAGTTGAAGGTTTAAAAATTAAGTATTGCTTGAACAAACAAGGGATTGAAAAATTGAAGCAATTATTTGGTGATCTTTTGGAAGAAATAACTCCTGTAGAAGAAAAGAATTGTTTGTAAATAGTTATAAATCAGAATGTGGAAAGAGCAGGTGGAGTGCTGCAATGTGCCCATAACCAAGTCTTCACATCTCATATTTAAAGAAGATAAATGAAAGTATTGATTTTGTGTACAGGAAACTCATGTAGAAGTCAAATGGGTGAAGCAATATTAAGAGAGATTAATCCTGAATTGGAAGTTGTTTCGGCAGGAACAAAAATTGCCGATCAAGTACATCCTTTAGCAGTGAAAGCGATGGCCGAAATTGGTGTTGATATTAGTTCTTTACGTCCAAAAATGGTGGATGTATTTTTAGAAGAGGGAGTCGATTTCTTAATTTCAGTGTGTGGAGGAGCGAAAGATGCTTGTCCGGCATTTTCAGGACCTGTTGGTACTAGATTGCATATTGGTTTCGACGATCCTGCTTATGCAGAAGGAACAGAAGAAGAAATTTTTAATGTGTTTAGACGTGTACGTGACGAAATTCGTCGTGATTTTGCAAAGTTTAATGAAGACTATATTTTGAATAAATAATGGGAGCTTTAAATAAGAAATTATCGTTTTTAGACAGATATCTTACAGTTTGGATATTTGCTGCTATGGCAATTGGCGTCGCTATGGGCTACTTATTTCCTGCCATGTCTGGATTCTGGAATAAATTATCGGTGGGAACAACTAATGTACCAATTGCTATTGGCTTGGTTATCATGATGTATCCACCACTTGCAAAAGTAAAATATGAAGAGCTAAAGGATGTATTCAAAAATCGTAAAATCTTACTTCTTTCATTGGTTCAGAATTGGATTCTAGGTCCGACTCTAATGTTTGCATTGGCTATTATTTTTCTTCAGGATTATCCGGAATACATGACTGGATTAATTTTGATTGGGTTGGCCAGATGTATTGCGATGGTAATTGTTTGGAATGATTTGGCAAAAGGAGATCCTGAATATGCTGCCGGATTAGTGGCTTTTAACAGCATTTTTCAGGTATTGTTTTTCTCTGTTTATGCTTATGTGTTCATTACTGTCTTGCCCGGATATTTTGGCTTAGAAGGATCTGTTGTTGATGTTTCAATGGGCGATATCGCAGAGAGTGTATTTATCTATTTAGGAATTCCTTTTATTGCTGGAATGATTACTAGATACTTTGGAATTAAAGCAAAAGGCAAGGAGTGGTACGAGAAGAAATTCATACCGAAAATTAGTCCTCTTACCTTATTTGCTTTGCTGTTTACCATTTTTGTGATGTTCTCATTAAAAGGTGAATACATTGTTCAGCTGCCATTTGATGTTGTTCGGATTGCGATCCCGTTAGTTATATATTTTGTAATCATGTTCATGATTTCCTTCTTTATGGGAAGAAAATTTAAAGCTGGATATGCAAAAACAGCAAGTTTATCTTTTACAGCTGCCAGTAATAACTTTGAATTGGCCATTGCGGTAGCTATTGCCGTTTTTGGTATCGATTCGGGAGTTGCATTTGCCGCAGTTATAGGACCATTGGTTGAAGTACAGGTATTAATCGCCTTGGTAAATGTTTCGTTGAAATTAAAAGACAAGTACTTTAAGGGAAAAATAGATGGTGTTAAGTGCGCTAATGAATAGTTATTAGCAGACGTTCATCAACAAAACAAAAGTCACGATTCGCATTGAATCGTGACTTTTTTTGCAATGATCGATTCAAATTATGAGCTTATCCGTAAAAACTCATGAACATCATCATTATTCATTATATTTGAAATGCAAAAAGCAATAATACCGATTAGTATTTGAAAAAGTCTCTTTGCGCAAGCTTGATAAAGATTGTCAATCCTGATTTGTCGGGACGGCATTCTATCGACATATTTTGATTTTTAAATGGTATAATATGATCAAACCTGGATTGAAAATTGGCCTTCTACTTACTCTTATATTGGTTTTGCCATCCTTGTTTTTCTCAGCATATGAAATCAGTAACATTAACCAAAACGAGGCAGTTATTGATTCAATCTATTCCAGTCAATTAGAGTCCATTCTATTTTCTGTCAATCAATATTCCGATGATGTGATTAGTGGTTGGGCCAATCAGCTCGATAAAGGAAAATATGGACTTAAAAAGGAAATGCAATCTCTAGTGACAAAGAATTATTCTATCGATGCTTTTTTTCTGATTGATTCTTTAAAACACCAACTCTTTTCCAAAGATAAAATTCCTGCAGACAGCCTTGAAATTTTAACAGGGCAGTTGGAATACGCTTTTGCTCAGAATGTGACTGAAATTGAACGATTGCAACAATATATTAAAAGTGGTTATCAGAAAATCGGAGTTCTGGACTTTAATAGGAAAGGGAAAAGTCTGTTTGCTTTTGCAAGAACTGTTGATTCTTTATCCGTGGAAACGGTTCTTTTGCTCATAGATACCAAGAAGTTTATTGGGGAGAATTTAGGACCAAAAATTCAGGGGATTGCACAAGATCAGTTTTATATTTCGGTAATTGATAAAAAGTTAAAAACCGAGATTTATTCCAATGTTGTTTATGATGAAGGGGAAAAGAATATTCAACAACGAAGACAGATTTGGCTCTTCCCAGATTACGATTTGGGCATTCAGATGAAGGGAAATACCATTGAGAATTTGGTACGTGAAAGAACAAGAACCAATATATTTATGCTGATTGTGATGGATCTGATTCTATTGTTAGGAGCTTGGTTTGTGTATCGGAATATTCGACAGCAAATGACGCTAACCCAATTAAAATCGGACTTTATATCTAATGTGTCGCACGAAATAAGAACGCCATTGGCACTAATAAACATGTATTCAGAGACCTTGGAAATGGGACGTCTGCCATCCGAAGAAAAAAAACAGGAATATTATAAGGTGATTAACACCGAGGCAAATCGTTTGTCGAACATGGTGAATAATATCCTTAATTTCAGTAAAATTGAAAGTGGCAAACGGGAATATCATTTTAAGGAATCGGATATTAATGCCGAAATAGAAACAATTCTCGAAAATTACGGACAGCACCTCCATAAAAAGGGTTTTGAAATTAATTTTAAATCTTTCCATGATTTACCAAAACTTCTGATTGATAAAGAAGCTGTTTCCGAAGCAATTATCAACTTGATTGATAATGCCGTAAAATATAGTGGCGAGACCAAGAGAATTGAAATTGTATGCAATACCGATTTGGATTTTGCCAATATCAATGTGATTGATTTTGGAATTGGAATTTCGAAAAAAGATCAGTCATTGATATTCGATAAATTTTATAGAGTGAGCTCGGGCGATTTGGCCAATAAAGTAAAAGGTTCGGGAATTGGATTGAGCATTGTAAAGCACATTATGGATGCACACAATGGCAGGATAACTGTTCAAAGCTCAAAAGAGAACGGAACTTGCTTTACGTTAAGTTTCCCTTTGGTTTAAAAATAAAAGAGATCTAAAATTATAGATAGATGAAACGTCCATGCCAAAGCGATTTTGACAAACAGTGAGATGATTATCTCAGCATGGTAAGTTCCATCTGCCAACTGAAAAATAAATTACAAACAGATGAAACCAATATTAATTGTGGAAGACGAGCCCAGCATGTTAATGGGACTAAAAGATAATCTGGAGTTTGAGGGATATCAGGTGGATGTTGCCGAAGATGGCGAAATTGGACTGGATAAAATCTTGGGAAATGAATATTCTCTGGTGCTTTTGGATGTAATGCTTCCAAAAATTTCTGGATTTGATATTTGTAAGAAAGCTCGCAAAAAAGGAGTCTTGACTCCAATAATTTTACTAACGGCAAGAGGTGAGGAGATCGATAAGGTATTGGGATTGGAGTTTGGTGCTGACGATTACATCACCAAACCATTTAGTTTGCGGGAATTGCTGGCACGAATTCGGGCGGTATTAAGACGCACGGAAAATAGTGTGGAAAGTAAAACCGATAATTCAGTCGAGATTGGAAAATTATCAATCAATTTTTCTTCTTTCGAAGGATTTGTTGATCAGCAGGAAGTGAAAATGTCGCACAAAGAAGTTGAAATATTGAACTATCTGTGGGACAATAAGAATACGATCGTTAGCCGTGATGATCTTTTGGACCAGATATGGGGAACGGAATATCAGCCAACATCCCGAACAATAGATAATTTCATTTTGAAGCTACGACACAAGATTGAGCAAGATCCAAATCATGCAAAAATAATATTAACTGTGCATGGTGTTGGCTATCGCTTGGTGGTTTAGAAAGTTGAACGGTCTGGAAGGGTCGAAAGGTCAAATGGTTTAGAAAGTCGAAAAGCCAAGGATGGTCGAAAGGCAAAAATGTAATAGGAATATCTATTGCCTTGTGTTTCAGCTTGGGGTTTGTGAAAATTAAAAGCTGTAAATGAAAGTCCCCTTTAGGGGATTCAGGAGTAGTTTAAAAAAAAGTAGAAAGGTCGAAAGGTCTTGAAAAGTCGAAAGGCAATAGGAATATCTATTGCTCTGTGTTTTAGCTCGTGGTCTATAAAAATAAAATGGAAATATCACCTTAAAACACATGTGATGACAATTGATGACATCTTATAACTTGGGGGTGACACAAATGATTTTTCAGTAGCCTAATTTTACCAATAGAAAGTTAAGATAGATTGAATGGTGGGCGTACGACTCCATTCTCTTTTAAAAACTTAAAATTGATTGGTAACTTAAAATTAGGGTGATGAAAACAATAAAAATAGCATTTTTCGCATTGGCATGTTTACTATTAACTGCAAATTTGGGGATGGCAATAACTCCCGAAAAACAAAAAATAGAGAAAGAGAAAAGTATGTTGCTAAATAAAATTCGCAAGTCTGTAACGAAAATCGATTTTGGAGATTTTATTGAAGTGGGAAGAACAGAGCAAATTGTTTTACGTTGTACTGTAAATGAAAATAACTTGGTTGTGGTAAGTAAAGTGATTGGTTTCGACGAAGAATTGAAACAAGCCGTTCGCAATGCAATGGATCATAAATTAATTTCGGCGAGTTCTGATTTAGTGGGTGAAGAATTGGCCTTGCTGTTTAAATTTGAAATGCATAAGTAGTAAACAAGAGTGTTTGTTTAAAATAGAGGAGATAAAAAATGAATAGAGTGATCTATAAAAACCAAACTTGGAAGGTAAGTATTCTACTTTTGTTCTTGATTTTTCAAGTGGGAACAATACAATCCGAGAATTTAAAAAGTTTGGTGAATCTGGAAGGAAACTGGAAATTTTCAATTGGGGATGAGCCGGCAAGAGCCATCCCCGATTTTGATGATTCCGACTGGCAAAATGTATTTGTTCCCAATAGTTGGGAGGATAATGGTTTCGAAGATTATAATGGTTTTGCCTGGTATCGTAAAAGTTTTCAAATAAGGGAGACTTTTAACCGAGAGTACCTTTATTTATACATGGGTTATATTGATGATGTGGATGAGGTGTACCTAAACGGGAAACTGATAGGCGCATCGGGTAATTTTCCGCCACGAATGAAAACAGCATACGATATTCCAAGAATGTATCCTGTTCCAGCAAATTTGCTTCGTAAAGGAGGCGTAAACATAATTGCCGTGAGGGTTTATGATGGAATTCAAAATGGAGGAATCACACAAGGGCCAGTAGGTCTTTTTATTGATAAAGATCAGGAGAGAATGGATGTAGACCTAACAGGCTACTGGGATTTTGAGTGTGGAAACTCCGTTGATAAAGGAAATTTGAATTGCTTAACTTATCGAAAAGGAAAAATATTTGTTCCTGGGTTTTGGGAAGCCAGAGGCTATAATGGGCTAGACGGAAAAGCCAAGTACACCAAAGAATTCAACTACCCATCGGATATGAGTACTTCGGAAAAAGCTTTGGTTTTGGGCGTGATTGACGATGAAGATGAGGTTTATTTAAATGGAGAGAGAATAAGATGGATGGGCTATAAAAGAGGCGGTAATTGGTCTGGAAATTCAAATTACAATACATTTCGTGCTTATCAGATACCAAAGGGCGTTTTGAAAAGTAGTGGAACCAATGTACTAGAGGTGATGGTAATAGATCATATGGGACCAGGTGGAATTTACCGAGGGCCGATTGGAATTACCGATATCTATTTAGCTGAGGAGATGGTGAAAAGAGAATACAAGGACAATCGGTCGAATTTGGAGAAGTTTTTTGATTATTGGTTTGATTAATTTTCTTGGGAAGGATAAAAATAGAAGATATGAATGGAAGAAGTAAACATATAATTCAATGGATGAAATTTCTTTTTGTAATGCTGTTATTTTGTGGATTCACTACTGAAATCATAGCGCAGGATTATCAAAAAATAGTGGATTTAAACGGTCGATGGGAATTTTCGATTGGTGATAACCCGAATTGGGCAGATCCGAATTACAATGATTCGAATTGGGAACGGGTTGATGTTCCTTCTCCTTGGGAAAACCAGGGATTTCATGGTTACGATGGATTTGCATGGTACAGAACCAGTTTTACTTATTCCGCTTCGCTAAAAGGTCAGAGTCTGTTTTTGAAGTTGGGAAATATTGATGATGTGGACGAAGTTTTTGTGAACGGAAAACGAATTGGACAATCGGGAAGTTTTCCTCCACATTATTCGACAGCCTACAATTCGAATCGGATGTACAACATACCTTCAAGTCTTCTGCGAGAAAATAATGTGATAGCCGTTCGTGTTTACGATGACGTGGGAGAAGGGGGAATAGTTCGCGGAGATATTTCTATTGTTGTTGACCGCGATGCAATACCTGTTGACATTGATTTGCAAGGACGATGGAAGTTTAAAACGGGACGGTATGCCTATGAAGATCTGCAAAATGCAGTAAATTGGGATGATATTATTGTTCCTGGATTATGGGAGAATCAGGGTTATAAAAATTACGATGGATATGCTTGTTATGTACTCGATTTTGAAGCGAAAGAAAAGCTCATTGTCGAAAGAATGGTACTTTTATTGGGTAAAATTGATGATCTCGATCAGGTAATCGTAAATGGAGTTCTTGTTGGGCAATCGGGTGAATTTGACCCTTCAACGATTCAAAACTATTCAAATACATATCAGCAACTGAGAGGCTATTATCTTCCTGTAAATCTTATTAAGAAAGGACAAAACAGAATTGTTGTGCGTGTTTACGATGCAACATTAGGAGGCGGCATTTATACCGGCTCCATTGGACTGATTTCTCAGGATCATTACATTAAGTATTGGAACAATCGAAGGCGAAGAAATTAAAATTTGTATTTTGAAGATAGTAAGTAGGTATCGTTTTCTCCTGAAAATTCCAATTCGTTTTTATTCTGTAAGGTGTGGTAAAAATATAAGTACTTCGGATACCTACAGTCACTCCTGCCAAAATATCCCAGATCTCGTGTCAGCCATTAGGAGCTTCCCTTTGGCTCGCACCAAACAGTGCTGCCAACACATACGCAGGTGTTCCATATTTCCAGCCATATCGTCGTTGAATAAATGATGCCCCCGAAAATGCCGATGTAGTGTCCCGATGGTACCAGTATCCGTAATTACTTATTTTGAAGTTTGTTCGAAGCAAAAGCAAGTAGTGCATGTAATATCATTCATGATGGAAGTATTACATGCACTTTTTAAAAAGATCTGAACATTAAATTGGGATGAGAACTTAATAGAGTTTCATCTTTTTATTCTAAAATATCGAATCATTAATTACAGATACCCACAATATCATTAACGGTATTTTTGTATTCGAAATAGTTCGCCACGTTAATCGATCCTCTTACACTAAATTCGATATAGTCGGAACCTACCTCCAGAACTACGCCGCCAAATTGATTGGCTCCCAATTGAGATTGAATTTCCTCACCACTTAAAGGAATGCCTTCATCATTGGCAGCTCTTAATAAAACGCGCTGTGCAAAAGGAATGCGTACATTTTTTAGTTTCTGTATCACATCAAAAACTTCTACCGAAGTATAAGGCGGTACGGTTATTATTCGATTCGAAGAAACCGTTTGTGTTTCAGTATAAGTTGAATTCTGATTCGTACCAGTTCCCGAACCATAGGCTCTTGTTCTACTGGTTCCTATGGTGCCCGAAGCACTTACACTTGCACCAATCCCAAATATTTCGCCACCGGCTTCCGCTTCCACTGTCGCTTCTTTACTATCTGTAGTACTCGAATAAAAGCTAGCTGTTTCTTCTACGCCAATGCTGACTGTTTTGGTTTCTTCTCTGTTGTTACCTACATAATATTCTCCCGTAGCCCCCGAGCAATTATGAATGGTTTGGTCAAAAGCAAAATCCATTTGTGCAGGAGGCAAAATGGCTGCTGAATATTCTGTCCCCAAATCGTTGAATTCCCAGGTAATATTGGCAGCTATAAAAGTAAAGGGTGCTCCACCATTATAAAAAGAGAATGCCTCTTCTGAAAGAGAACGTATTTCTATCGTACCCTTTGCTGTTTGTTCCAAAATAAACTTGTGTTTATCTCCAAGTACAAAATTAGGATTGTCATCGGTGTTTTCGATATTATAAGCAAGCTTTCTTTTATCATTTATTTCCAAATATGAATTCTTATGCGCTGTTTTAATGGCATAAATATTCTCTTCCATCTCAATGAAATAAAATTTTTGAAGTTTGCTGTAAATATTAGTTGGATCGTTGTGGTAAAGAGTTGAATTAATTATAAAAGTACCACTCATTTCACTAAAATTACCGACAATCTCTGCTCCCAAATAATTTGTAAGGCTAAAGCCTTCGTAGGCCAAATAATAAGGCATATGTGCATTTAGCTTTATAGGGTATTGTACATGCGGTTTTTCACTTTCTATTTTTATGGTTCTGTTTGTGGAGTTGATAATAAATTTAGAGCCGTACATTGTTTCCATTGTTACATTTTCGGCATCGAATACCGTAGCTTCAATGGCTACACCTTCACTAAATTCAGTGATTTGTTCTTCTGTAAGATCTTTGCGCGACAATTTAAAAAGAGCTACATGCGTATAAGGGTCTACCTGAATATTGCTTTGTGAAAAAGTGCTCAGATCACCAATAATAGTAAGGCTCACTTTACTAGGCTTATAACCAAGAACAGCTAATTTTCGAGTATCAATTGCAACGCCTATTTCACCTACATCAACAGGAATGCTGTTTAAGGTTGAATCTGAAATGCCTTCAAATCTTGTTGTGCCATTCTCAACTTCAAGATCTGTAACTGCAGATCGGGGCTCTTCACTTACTTCAAAAGTACAACTAGCAAATAGAGCGATGGAAAAAATGAATGGTAGGAATATTATTTTATACATAGTAATTAATTGTTTAGACGTGATTCAAAAAAGAGAAATCCATAAGTTTGGAATTCTTTTTAAAAGCTAAAATTGGTTTGGTTAATGAATCGGATTTAATTACAGGCTCCTTCAATATCATGCAGGTTGTTGTTGTATTCAAAATAGTTGGTAACATTTACCGCCCCCCGAATACTAATAACGATAAAATCGCTGCCTACCTCTGTTACAACTCCCCGAAAGTGGTTAGAGAAAAGCTGAGCCTCAATTTCCGGACCAGTCAGGTAATTTTCATCATTAACAGAACCCCTGATGATGAATCGCTGAACAAAAGGAATGCTTACATTTTTGAGCTTTTGTATCACATCAAAAACTTCTATGGCACTATAGGGTAGAACGGTAACTTTTCTGTTAGCTGATACTTCCTGTGATTCTTCATATTCTATTCCTTGGTTGGTCTTTTTTTCTTTTCCCCATTCGGTTGTTGTTTCTGTTCTTAGAGTACCCGATGCACTAACACTTGCCCCAATGCCAAAAAAGCTTGCTTCTGCCGAAGCCTCAACAGTAGCCTCCTCAAAATCAAATTTGGATGAAAAAAGGTTAATGCTTTCTTCGTACGATATACTGGTGGTTTTGCTTACAGTAGTAGCAATACCTACCTCGTAATCGCCTGTGGCACCCGAGCAATTTATGATGGTCTGATCAAAGGCAAAATCCATTTTTGTAGGTGGTATAATTGCCGGTGAATATTTGGTGCCCAAATCGTCGAACTTCCAGCTGATATTATCAGCAAAAATATTGAACTCTAAATCATTTGTTGGGTTGGTATCAAAAAATATTTTGTATCCAGTCTCAAATGGATCTCCATTGGTGCTTAAATAGGACTCGCTGCTAAAAAGACGAATTTTTACAGTGCCATTATTGGTCTGTTCCAAAAGAAAATCACTCTCTCCAATTAGCATTCTGTTGTTGGTGGCACCTTCTACCCCCCAGCCAACGGCAATGTTTTCACCGTTATTCCCTCCGTTATTCCCGTATGTATTATATACATCAGCATCCAAATACCCATAGTCAACGTTATCCCAAGTGTAGGTGTAGATTTTTATTTTGTAGGTAAAGTCCCGCTCATAATTGGCAGTTTTTTCAAAATAAAATTGGTACTTCCCACTTAAAAGCCCTAACTCACTGCCTGTAAAGCCTTCGTAATCGCTACTAATACCTAGGGTTTTGAATTCTGTGTCAGCAGCCGTCTGAATAAAGTAGGGGATATCCGGATTAAGAGACAAAGGCTTTAAAATATAGGGTAGGTTGTTATCTATTTTTAAAGTGCGGTTGGTCGAATTAATAATATACCTTGAGACAGTTCTACTATCAATTAAATCACCGACCTCGTTATATACAGTAACGTTTATTGGAACCCCATTGCTAAAACCTTTTAACTCGGCATCGCTTAGGTCTTTTCTTTTTATCGTAAAGTTTGCCACATGCGTAAATTCATCCACGGGAATGTCTACCTGAGAATAGGCACTTAACGAACCTTCAATATTAAAATTGATTTTACTTGGTTTGTAAGCCCGAATCGCAAGGATGCGTGTATCTACTGCAACACCAATTTCACCCAAATCAATAGGGATTGAAAGTAAGGTTTCATCAGAAATTCCATTTGCAATTTCGCCGGGTATGCCTAATTCAAGCTCTGCAACTTCATCAACTTCCTGTATCAATTCAAATTTACAGCTGCTAAGTAGTGCCGTAAAAAGGAGAAGAATAAGTAGGGCATTGTTTCTTATTTTCATAGTAAAGAGATTTGGTTTATTTTTAGTTTAAAGTGATGGTAGTTAATAATGTAAATTCACAAAGTCTCTAAGTTAGAATAAATAAAGATAATAACATCTTTTATTGTTTAAATAGTATGATGTGACCTTATTTACCTTATGGTAATTGTAATCAGGAGACAAAAGATGGAGTGTGTGGAGTCGAATTAATTTGTGTAGATCTGAAAAAATATTTTTCATCGAAGGCTCTAAAGAAGACAGCTCAAAAATATGCTGTTGCTAAAAGAACACTATAATGCTGGACTGTGTTTACTGGCTAGACTCTTTTATAGTAATCTTTTTTTTGCAGATGATAATAAGGGAAGGGGAATGGAAACTTAGGTTTGCAATTAGCAACGAATTACAAGCAGTTTTAACTAATACTTCAAATCTGTTACTCTCTGCAAAATAAAAAAAGTTTATCTGTAAACAGGATATTCAATCCACAATACAAAAAATCCTGACAAGCTCATAAGCCGTCAGGATTTTACTATTTCGCTTAGGGAAACTAGACCAAAAATTACTATTGTGTAATAAATAAACTAGTAAACTGTAAGTCTATTCATACTCCTTAACATTCTCCTTAAGCGATTCCGAAATCAGCTTTTTCAAACGTAAGGTTTGCGCCTCCATTGCCCCTTGTTTTTTGGGATTGTACAAGTGTTTGTACTTGCATTCCACAAGGTCGTATTGTAAATCATCTATTGTTCCGGTTACATTTAGTCCCAATCGAACAGGCAGAGGAGTATCTGTTACCGAAATGTGATAGTTAAAGCTATTATCCATATTGTGACGACCAGAAATAACTGCTTTGTAATTGTCAATCACAATAAGGAAAGGATATAAATCAATTTCATCTTTAAATAGAGTCATCTCAACACTAAGGCTATCGATTACATTTACTGTTTTTTTCTTAAACAGTAGTTTCTTGGCTATCATGCCGAATGTTTCGGTATCCATAAGTGTTAGTTCCTGTCCCTGGAAAGCCGCAGCTCCACGAATTGTAGATTCTTTCAAAGAATAATCACTCTTCAGATAGGTCTCTCCGGCCAAATGAAATTCACCTTTCCCTTTGAATGATTTTAGCATTGGAATCATTGTGTTAACAGAAGGAATCAGGGCAATTAATTCAGCAATATCAATATTTAAAAGGTGAAAATCGATGCCGCTAAAAAGATGATTTGTTCTGTCGGAACGGTACATTGCCGTTAGCTGCATATTTGCTGCCTTGTTTGTAAAACCCATCTGGTCGAGAATAAGGGTACCATCTTTAACGGTTAGTCCCCCTTTAATATTTTCGATGATATGATTATTTACAACCGCCATGGCAATATTTGTTTTTAATCGAATTTCGACTCCTTTTGGTACCATAAACGGATCGTCTTCCGAAGCAATAGCTTTATTGGCGGTAATAGTTGAGTCTTGACTGCCCATGCCGTTAAAAATATCCATTAGCTGATATACATCGGTATTTTTAGAGACCAAATTAAAGTTTCCTTTCAGCAATGCCTGGTCGTTTAGATAGTTGGAGATGTCGGTAAGCTGACCACTAAGACTAAAGTCTGAATTGCCTAAAGTTAAATCTGCTTTCTTAATCTCCATACTGTCTTGATTCAATGTAAAAGCGATGTTAGGAATTTTACCCTTTAGCTGTTCACTCAAATTATAAATTGCATCGGAAAAATTGATTGCCATTTCGGGCTGCCATTTAAGGAGAAAGCTATTTTGCGAGTCGTCGTATTTTAAATTTGTTTTTGCATACAGGTTTTTAGCAGCTAACAGAATAGAATCTTTGCCTGCTATTGCAATTTCATCACTATTCATTGTCGAATTGATAATCGCAATCTCTTGTTTTCCATTATGGCTTGGAATGTATTCGAATCGTCCGTTTGCCTTATTTGCACTAAGCGATAAAGTGTCGGCCACAGCAGTAAGGCTGCCCAATTTAAAAATACACGACGTTATGGGTGCCGAGGCTCCTTTTACTAGATTATTTATGGCCACAGAAAGCTCAAGATCCTGAGTCACGGCACTCATCATAGGAGATAGGCTTGTGGTAAAGTTTGGTGCATCAATTTTGATGTTTGCAAACAGAAGGTTTTTGTCTGCTCTGGCTTGGCTCGGTAAATCAAGTTTAATTTTTCCCGAAGGAAGGTTTAGCTTGATCGTGTCGTTATAGGTTGCATCAAAATTTTGTGCGGTAAAATCGCCAACTAAATAAATGCGGTGATATTCCTCTTGATCCAAATCAGATTGAGAAAATCGGGTATGCAGATTTCCACGAACCAATCCCTGAACAATTAGGTTTTGATCTTTTGGGACAAACGACTGAAAATCCGCCAGATTAACATCACCTTTCGAATAGATGTCGTAGCGAGGCGTTTCCAATATGTCCAAGATAGTTCCTGCAAAAGAAACTCTGCTGTTTACT
>JBFFMG010000050.1:0-15175 GCA_041554215.1 Labilibaculum sp. | reverse complement strand
TCCCAGGGAAAGTTTCGAGAAGAAATTTGAAATTGTTTTCCGAAAATTTCGCGAATGGGTGATTGCCGTGAAGCTGGAGCGAAGCTATACAAAAGAGGAAATCATGACCATGTATTTTAATAAGTTTGATTTTTTAAATTTGGCCGTAGGTGTAAAGTCTGCTGCCAATGTATATTTTAATACTTCGCCGGATTCTCTTAAGATTGAACAAGCTGCTATGCTTGTAGGAATGGCAAAAAACCCGTCTTATTTTAACCCTTTGCGACGTGCTGAATTGACATTGAATAGACGAAATGTTGTTTTATCGCAAATGGTAAAGTATGATTACCTCACTAAAATGGAATATGATTCATTAAAAAATCTTCCATTGGGAATTGATTTTCAAAAAGTGGATCACAAGAGAGGAATGGCACCTTATTTTAGAGAGTATTTACGTACTTCCTTAACTGCAAATAAACCAGTTAGAGAGAAATACCCGTCTTATGCTTACCAACAATTTGTAAAGGATTCGATTGAATGGGAAACCAATTCGTTTTATGGATGGTGCAATAAAAATACTAAGGTGGATGGAAGTCCATACAATATATATAAGGATGGATTAAAAATATATACAACTCTCGACTCTCGAATGCAAAAATATGCCGAAGAGGCAGTTGTAGAGCACTTAGGCTTAGATTTGCAGAAGGTGTTTAACCGAGAGAAAAAAAATCATAAACACCCACCATTTTCGGATGATTTAACGAAAGAGGATGTGGAAAGTAGTATTGAAACTTCGATGAGAAGAAGTGAAAGATATCGTGTTTTGAAGAAAAATGGCATGAGTATGGATTCCATACGATTGGTATTTAAGAGTCCAATTCAAATGAAAATTTTTACATGGAAAGGGGAAAGAGACACTATTTTGAGTCCTAATGACTCTATGTTGTATATGAAAGGATTTTTACGAGCAGGTTTTATGTCAATGGTTCCGCAAACGGGAGAAGTGCGTGCTTACGTGGGAGGTCCTAATTACGAACATTTCATGTATGATATGGTAACCGTTGGTAAGCGCCAGATAGGTTCAACGATAAAACCGTTTTTATATACACTTGCTATGCAGGAGGGCTTAAGTCCTTGTGATCGAGTTCCCAATATTCCTCAAACTTTTATTTTGCCTGATGGATCTCCATGGACATCAAGAAATTCAACTGATGCAAGAAATGGTGAAATGGTAACCTTAAAATGGGGATTGGCCAATTCGGTAAATAATATATCGGGTTGGGTTTTGAAACAAACTACTCCTGAATCTGTTGCTGATATGGCTTATAAGATGGGTGTTGTCAGTAAAATAGATCCGGTTCCGTCCATATATTTAGGTACTTCGGAAGTGTCGGTTTGTGAAATGGTTGGCGCCTACTCAACTTTTGTAAATAAGGGGGTTTACATTAAGCCCAGTTTTATAACAAAGATAGAAGATCACAAAGGAAATGTTCTTGCTCAGTCGGTTTCGAGAAAGCGTGAAGTAATGGATGAAAGAACTGCATATTTAATGACAAATCTTTTGCAAGGTGTAGTTCAGAGAGGAACAGGAGTTAGATTGAGATATAAATATGGATTGAATAACCCGATAGGTGGTAAGACAGGAACAACTCAGAATCATTCAGATGGTTGGTTCATGGGAATTACTCCTGAATTAGTTTCCGGCGTGTGGGTTGGTGCGGAAGATCGTTCCGTTCACTTTGAAGGTATTTATTACGGACAGGGTGCGAACATGGCTTTGCCAATTTGGGCTTTGTACATGCAGAAAGTTTATGCTGATAAAAGCTTGGGAGTTACACAGGGTGATTTTGAAAAATCTAGAGGTGTAAATGTAAATCTTGATTGTGATGATGACTCAAATACGAACGAATTAATTGAGTCGGAGAATGAAGATTTCTTTTAAAGTTATAGTTGGAAGATCGATATATTTTCTTTAAAATTGTAAAGATATTTAGGTTCCCGAAAGGGAATAATAGGGAATCCTGTTTAAATCAGGAGCTGTCCCCGCAGCTGTAAATTCCGGTTCGTTTTTCGAATCTGTATTTTAAACAAGTAAACCACTGTTCCAGAAGGGATGGGAAGGTGTTTAAAATTGGAATAAGCCAGAAGACCTGCCTGAGATCATGGATTTTAGCTTTCGGTGGAAAAAGCGGAAAGATTCAATAATATTTCTTTCTTATTCCGACGCTATTCGATTCGAACTGCCATACTCGAATCAACAAAATTCATAGTAACTGTTTAGTAAAGGCCGAAACATCAGTTTCGGCCTTTTTTTTTATCTAAAAAGAGTCTGAAATACTTCTCCAACTTTACTCACTAAATGAATTTTGATTTTAAATTTTGAGGTGTCAAGTCCTTTTGAATTGTGCTTGGGAATAAAAATCTGTTTGAATCCCAATTTTTCAGCTTCACTAATTCGTTGATCAATTCGACTTACTGGTCTGATTTCTCCGGATAGGCCAATTTCTCCAGAAAAGCAGACTTCCTTAGGTATGGAAATATCTGTACTCGATGATAGTACAGCAAGAATCACGGCTAAATCAATAGCTGGATCATTCACTTTAATTCCTCCGGCAATATTTAAAAACACATCTTTGGTTGAAAGCTTAAATCCAGCCCTTTTTTCCAAAACGGCTAATAGCATATTTAATCGACGAAGATCGAAACCTGTTGAGGAGCGTTGAGGAGTTCCATAAGCTGCCGAACTTACCAAAGCTTGTATCTCTATAAGAAAAGGGCGCATTCCTTCTATTGATGCCGAAATAGTAACTCCACTCAAATTTTCATCTTCTTGTGAAAGAAGAAGTTCTGATGGGTTAGAAACTTCGCGGAGTCCAGTACTCTGCATTTCGTAAATTCCCATTTCAGAGGTCGATCCAAAACGATTTTTTGTAGATCGTAAAATTCGATACATGTGGTTTTGATCGCCTTCGAATTGAAGAACTGTATCCACCATATGCTCTAGAATTTTTGGACCTGCTAAGCTGCCATCTTTGGTGATGTGGCCAATTAGGATTACCGGAGTGGAGGATTCTTTAGCAAATCTTAATAACTGTGAAGTACATTCTCTAATTTGTGATACACTTCCAGGGCTCGCTTCTATTATTTCGGTAGCAAGTGTTTGAATGGAATCAATAACGATAATATCCGGCGAGGTATTCTTTACATGAGAAAAAATATTCTCCATTGAGGTCTCGCTTACAATCAGACAATTTTCGTTATCAGAATTAATGCGATTGCCACGAAGTTTTATCTGTTGAGCACTCTCTTCGCCTGATACATATAAAGTTGTGTAGCTTTTTAAATTTAGAGCGATTTGAAGGGCTAGAGTTGATTTGCCAATTCCAGGTTCTCCACCAATTAAAATTAATGATCCGGGAACTAATCCGCCTCCTAAAACCCTATTTAATTCGCCATTTTTTGTGTCGAACCTCGTCGCTTCCGATGATGATATATCAGATATTTTTTGTGGTTTATTTTTAGTGCCGTGTCCATTGGATCCAATAGTTTGCGAAGCATTCGATTTTATAACAACTTCCTCAACAAAAGAATTCCATTCTCCGCAAGAAGGACATTTCCCTACCCATTTTGCAGATTCAACTCCGCAACTTTGACAAAACCAGGCGCTTTTTGTTTTTGCTTTGATGGCCATGTGTATCTAATTATGAATTTTAGTGTTTGATAATCGCTTAAAGAGTTTGATTATTTTTTTTTCTTTTCTGAACGTTTAGTCTGTATCCTTTATTTTATTGATGATTCCTGTAGAGGAGAATCCTTCAATGAAATCAAGAGTTTTAATTTCGCCTCCTTTTGCTTTTACAATATCGTAGCCAACAATATCCTTGGCATTGTAATCGCTTCCTTTTACCAAAATATCAGGTTGTATAAAACTGATTAACTCGTATGGGGTCGGTTCGTCAAAGTAGATTACCATGTCAACAAAGCCCAAAGAGGCTAGCAGAAAGGCTCGTGAATATTCATCAATTATTGGTCGGTTGGGGCCTTTAAGTTTTTGCACAGAAGCATCGGTGTTTAAGCCAATTACAAGTTTGTTGCCCATGGAAGCGGCAGAAGCTAAATAATCTAAGTGCCCCCGGTGAACAAGATCAAAACAGCCATTGGTGAAAACAATTTTATTTTCTTTAAAACGCCAGGTTTGTAATAGGTTAAAGGCGCTTTCTTTCTTAGTAATAATTTTGCTTTTTACGATATCAAGTTTATTCATTTAGCTGATTTTTTTAGAAGGTAATATTTTACAAGTATAAAGTAAGTGAAATTAAGTATCAAGATTCTTTATAAAATTGTATTCTCATCGCATAGAATCAAATTTCTTCATGTAAGTGCATAAAAAAAGGGCTGATCGGTTAGAACAGCCCTGCACTTATAAAATAAGTTAGTTTAAATCAATTTGTTCGTAGCAGTATCAGGGAAAACCAAACTTGGTTCCCATGTTTTTGCTTCTTCAAATTCCATAGATGCATAAGAGATGATAATGACAACATCCCCAACGGCACATTTTCTGGCAGCAGGTCCATTCAAACAAATGGTTCCTGATCCTCTTTCACCTCTAATAACATAGGTTTCTAATCGTTCACCATTGTTTACGTTAACAATTTGAACTTTTTCATTCTCAAGTAAATTGGCGGCATCCATTAGATCTTCATCAATGGTTACACTTCCAACATACTGAAGATCAGCACCAGTTACTGACGCCTTGTGAATTTTCGATTTACAAACTTCAATGTACATATCGTTTTTAACTAATATTAAAAAGTTACATTATCTATCAGGCGGACTTTTCCAACCTGAACTGTAATACAGCCTATCTTGTCATTTGACTCGTTCCAGTCTTTAATTTGTTCAAGGCTTGTATCGTTAATGATCTCAAAATACTCGACCGAAAGATAAATGTTTTTATTGATTTCTTCAACAACCCATTTTTTCAATTGAGATACACTTAATTCCGCTGCTAAGTTACGAGCTTTAAATAAAGTTTCAGAGATTTTGCAAGCATTTTTTCTCTGATCCTCAGATAGCAATACATTCCTTGAGCTCATTGCTAAACCGTCTTTTTCCCTTATAATAGGGCATGGAACGATGTTCACACTTAACTTAAGATCTTTTGTCATCTGCTTAATAACAGCTACTTGTTGGAAATCTTTTTGTCCAAAATACGCGTTATTCGGACTTACAATATCAAAAAGTTTGCTAACAACTTGCGCAACACCATTAAAATGACCGGGTCTATTTTTTCCTTCCATTACTTTATCCAGCAGTCCGAATTCAAATATTCTCGTGTCGGGTTCAGGATAAATTTCATTCACTTCAGGAATGAAAATTAGGTCTGGTTTATAGATCGATAATTTTTCTAAATCTTCCTCAATAGTTCGAGGATAAGTTAATAAATCCTCAGGATTATTGAATTGAGTTGGGTTTACAAAAATACTAACAACTGTAATGTCATTGTTTTTTACAGACGTATCGATTAGTGATAAGTGCCCTTGATGCAGTGCTCCCATTGTAGGAACAAATCCTATTGTTTTTCCTTCCGACTTAAACTTGCTGATTTTACTTTTAATTTCAGCAACAAGTTTTACTATTTCCATCCCTTAATTTTGAGTCTGTAAAATCTTATTGATTTTTATTTGAGACTGCAAATAAAATAAATAAATACAAATCGGAGAAATAATAATTGCATTTAATTGTATTGTAGGAGCTTTAAGCCTCGTTTTCGGACAGGTATGTAAATTATTTTTACTAATTTTGCGCAGATAATCTGTATTATATTATTAGCGACTATATGGAAAAGACAAAAGTATTGTTTGTTTCACAAGAGATTACCCCTTATCTTCCTGAAACTGAAATGTCTGCAATAGGCAGATATCTTCCTCAGGGAATCCAAGAAAAAGGAAAAGAGATCAGAACTTTCATGCCTAGATATGGATGC
Organism: Labilibaculum sp.; assembly: GCA_041554215.1. GTDB lineage: Bacteria > Bacteroidota > Bacteroidia > Bacteroidales > Marinifilaceae > Labilibaculum. The sequence continues at coordinate 9,210 of JBFFMG010000050.1, read as the reverse complement.
ATCAACGAGAGAAGAAACCAATTGCATGAAGTTATCCGTCTTTCAGGAATGAATTTAATAATTGATGATACAGACCATCCATTAATTATTAAAGTTGCTTCGATTCAGGCTGCGCGTATGCAGGTGTACTTCATAGATAATGAAGATTATTTTCATAGAAAAGAGATTCTTTTGGATGAAAATGGTAATGCATTCGAGGATAATGATGAACGAGCTATTTTCTTTGCAAGAGGTGTACTCGAAACAGTTAAAAAATTGAGGTGGGCACCAGATGTTGTGCATTGTCAAGGATGGTTTACTGGTTTGGTTCCTTTGTATTTGAAAAAATCATTTAATGAGGATCCATTGTTTACCGATACAAAAATTGTATTCTCCATTTACGATGATGAATTTACAACAAAATTCAGTCCTCAGTTTAAAGAGAAATCAATTATTGAAGGAGTTAGTGAAGAGGATGTAAGTATTTTAGAGGGAGCAAGTTATGTTGCGCTTCATAAATTGGCAATCGATCAATCTGATGCTCTAATTATTGGAAGTCCTCAAATAAATGAAGAAGTAATGGCTTACGCGGTTGCTTCTGGGAAACCTATTGTTGAGTATAAGAATAAGGAAGAATATGTTTCTGCATATTCAGATCTTTACGACGAATTAGTGGCAGAATAATTGCTATTTGAAATATATTCAAAAGGTGTATTTAAGCAGTAAGCTTATTTACACCTTTTTTATTATTATACTTTGTTAAATATAATTTAAGAAGTTTGGAGAGCATTCCAACTTATCGTATTTTTAGGCGGATTTATGATAATTCAAATGAGAATATTGGTTTTAATGCCTTATCATTAAAATCAGGTTGTTATTTTTATTTGGTGATTATTTTTTTTTAACAAGTTTCGCGTGGTACCGAAACTGAAACATTTGTATTTATGTGTGGAATAGTTGGTTACATTGGGAATAAGCAAGCTTATCCTATACTTATTAATGGTCTTAGAAGATTAGAATACAGAGGGTACGATTCTGCAGGAGTTGCTCTTCGAACAAATCAGACCCAGGTATTTAAGTGCAAGGGGAAGGTTCAGGATCTGGAAAATCATGTAAAAGGAAATGATGTTTCAGGAACAATTGGAATTGGGCATACGCGTTGGGCAACTCACGGAGAACCTAATGATGAAAATGCGCATCCTCACAGTTCAATGAATAATAAATTTGTAATTATCCATAACGGTATAATTGAAAACTACTCAGTTTTAAAAGATAAACTTGCAAACAGAGGGTATACTTTTCAAAGTGACACTGATACTGAAGTGCTTGCAAATTTGATTGAATACATCTACATGAAAGGTGAAGTTTCGGCGGAAATAGCTGTTCGATTAGCCTTAACAAAAGTAGTTGGGGCTTACGGTTTAGTTGTAATGTGTGAAGATGAACCAGATAGATTAATTGCTGCCAGAAAAGGAAGTCCATTGGTTGTGGGTGTTGGAAACGGAGAATATTTCCTTGCTTCGGATGCTACACCAATTATTGAATATACTCAAAGCGTTATTTATTTAAATGATAATGACGTTGCAATAATAAGCAGAGATGAATTGGTTTTGAAAACGATTCAGAATGATAAGCTAACTCCTCATATTCAGCAGCTTGATTTAGATATTGAGCAAATTGAAAAGGGTGGTTACGATCATTTTATGTTGAAAGAAATTTTTGAACAAACCAGTTCTATTTATGATACAATTCGAGGACGAATTTCGCCAACAAATAAAAAAGTTTTTTTAGGAGGAATAAATGATGTTATTCCACAATTGGTTAATGCCCGTCGAATATTAATTATTGGATGTGGTACATCTTGGCATGCGGGTATGGTAGGTGAATATCTGTTTGAAGAGTTTGCCAGAATTCCTGTAGAAGTTGAATATGCATCTGAATTCCGTTACAGAAACCCTGTGATATTTAAGGATGATATCGTTCTAGCAATTAGTCAGAGTGGTGAAACGGCTGATACACTAGCTGCTATTAAATTAGCCAAAGAGGCTGGAGCTACAGTTATTGGGATTTGTAATGTGGTCGGCTCAAGTATTCCTAGAGAGACACATGCGGGTGTTTATACGCATGCCGGACCAGAAATTGGAGTCGCTTCTACAAAAGCATTTACAGCTCAGGTAACTGTTCTTACGATGATGGCAATGGTTGTTGGGTATCGAAAAGGAACACTTGCTAAAGAATTGTATGAAGAGTTAATTGCTGAGTTCGCAAATCTTCCAGAAAAAATCAAAAGGATTTTGGATAAGGCTGAGGATATTAAAGAATTGTCGAAGAAATACATGGATTCAACCAACGCACTATACTTAGGGCGAGGGTTTTTGTTTCCAGTAGCTTTAGAAGGTGCTTTAAAATTAAAGGAGATTTCGTACATACATGCTGAAGGATATCCTGCAGCAGAAATGAAACATGGTCCCATTGCTCTTATTGATGAACAAATGCCAGTTTTCGTTGCTGCAACTAAAGATAAATCTTACGAGAAAATTGTAAGTAATATTCAGGAGGTAAAAGCCAGAAAAGGTCATGTAATTGCTATTGTAACCGAAGGCGATATGGTAATTAGTAAAATGGCCGATCATGTAATTGAAATTCCTGAGACATTGGAAGCATTGGCTCCACTGATAACGGTAATTCCTTTCCAGTTGCTTTCCTACTATATTGCTGTTTTCAGAGGATGTAATGTTGATCAACCTAGAAATTTAGCTAAATCGGTTACTGTAGAGTAGTATAAGATTTTGAATACAATAAAAAAAGCGATGTGATTGATTCACATCGCTTTTCTTTTTATCGCTTGCTGTATTGTTGCTCGTAGAATTTTTCGTAGTCACCAGACAGAATATTTTCCAGCCAGTCCAAATTACTAAGATACCAATCAATAGTTTGTTCAAAACCTTCTTCGAAATGTATGCTAGGTTTCCATCCTAATTCGTTTTCAATTTTTGAAGCATCAATTGCATATCGTTGATCGTGACCAGCTCGGTCTTTCACGAAAGTAATTAATTGCTGAGAAGTACCTATTTCACGATTCAGTTTTCTGTCCATGATATCGCAGAGTTTTTTCACTAAATCGAGGTTGCTCCATTCGTTATTTCCTCCTATATTATATGTCTCGCCAATTTTTCCATCATGATAAATTGAATCAATTGCCAAAGCATGATCTTCTACAAATAGCCAATCTCTGATGTTATCTCCTTTGCCATAAATGGGTAGGGGTTTAGAGTTTTTAATATTGTTGATTACTAGGGGGATGAGTTTCTCCGGAAACTGATTTGCACCATAATTATTAGAGCAATTCGATAAAACAACAGGAAGTTTGTAGGTGTGGAAATAAGCCCGGACTAAATGATCAGAACTAGCTTTTGAAGCGGAATATGGGCTTCTTGGATCGTAAGAAGTTTCTTCTGTAAATTTCCCTGTTTTTCCTAAAGAACCATATACTTCGTCGGTAGAAATGTGGTAGAATCTTTTATTTTGCATATCATTCGCCCAGCATTCTTTAGCTACATTTAGAAGGTTTACAGTTCCCACAATATTGGTCATGATAAACGATAGGGGATCAGAGATTGATCTGTCTACATGCGATTCCGCGGCTAAATGTAAAACTCCGTCAAATTTAAATTTTTCGAATAAGTCCGAAACAAACGCCATATCAGTAATATCACCTTTAATAAAAGTGTAATTCGACTTGGAGTCGATATCTTTTAAATTTTCCAGGTTGCCAGCATAAGTTAGGGCATCCAGATTAATGATTTGATAATTGGGATATTTGTTTACAAATAAACGAACTACGTGTGAACCTATAAAGCCTGCACCGCCAGTAATTAATATGTTTTTTTTCACGTTCTGTTAAATTAATTGTTTGATTTTTTATAAAACACTCCAACACTTTTAGTGAGCAAAAAAAAAGAATTCCTTTTTTCTTAAATCATTTTGAACCCCCAAAAAGTTAATGTAAATCTGACTCAATATCAAAAATACACTTATTTCGTTGATAACCGATTGGTCTAAATGGACATTTATTTCTTTTTTCATTTCGAAAAGCTTGGTTTATAGTTAATTAATTTTTTTTACTGGGAATTCGATTTGAGTGGTATTTATTTTTGATTATATTTGTGTATTATGCTTGAAGTATCAAAATATATTAACGACCTTTTATTTATTCACGATTGCGTGATATTACCAGGATTTGGTGGATTTGTAGCCAATTATAAACCTGCTAATATCGACAACAATCTGAATATTGTTTTTCCTCCGTCAAAAGCTATTGGATTTAACCGTAATTTATCTAAAAATGATGGTCTACTGATTAATAGATTAGCGGAATTGGAAAATTTAAGTTATTCAGAGGCAGAGAAATCGGTTCAGTTTTTCACTGAAGATATTCGCGTGCGAATTCAACGGGGAGAACGGGTTGTGTTGGATAAAGTTGGATGTTTTTATAATGACAGAAGGCATAATTTACTATTTGAACCTTCGAAAGAGCTTAACTATTTAGTTGATGCATATGGAATGGAGCAAATAGAGTTGACTCAATTCTCACGATCAAGTCAAGAGAAAAATAATTCCGTAATTACTTCTCAAGTTAAAGTGAAAACGCTGTTTACTGCTAAGCGTTTATGGTACGCAGCAGCTACTATTCCTTTTGTTTTGACAATTGCACTACTGCCAATGAATTCAGAACGTTCATCTCTTGGTAATGAAGTATCTATGGGAATTATGGAAGGGAAAAAAGAAATAACAGAGAAAATTGTTCAATTAAAGCCTGTTATTTCTCCGCCAGAGGAAATGGTGAGATTTGAGCCTAAGATAAATGAAACTGCTACGGTTGATTTGATTGAAAAAGGAAAATATTACCTGATTTCAGGAAGCTTTACGTCAATGGAAAATGCAGAAATATTAAAACAGGAATTGATTTCGAAGTCATATCCTGCATTGATAATAAAAAATAAAAATTTGTATTCTGTTGCTATCAATCAATTTGAAAAAAGAGCAGATGCAGATTCATTCAAAAAGAAAGTTATCGCAAATAACTCAATAGCTTTTTGCTGGGTTTTGAAAAAATAAAGGACAAAAAAAATCGCTTTTCATCGAAAAGCGATTTTTTTTATATCTAATAATTCTTAATTATCTGATTTCAGACCCTGGTTTTATATTTTTATCAGGAGAAACAAAAGACAATTTTCCATCGGCATCTTCCGCCATTAAAATCATCCCCTGAGATTCAATTCCTTTTAATTTTTTAGGTTCCAGATTCACTAGTATGCTAACCTGTTTCCCAATGATTTCTTCAGGTGTATAATGCTCTGCAATTCCAGAAACAACAGTTCTTTGGTCAATTCCAGTATCAACAGTTAACTTGAGAAGTTTTTTTGTTTTTGCTACTTTTTCAGCGGCTGTAATTGTTCCAACACGAACATCCAATTTCATAAAATCATCAAAGTTGATGTTCTCTTTTGCAGGAGCGATAGTTTTACTTTCTGCTTCGTTGGCTGCTTTTGTTGCTAAAAGCTTGTCGATCTGAGCTTGTATGGTTTCATCTTCAATTTTTTCGAAGAGTAAAGAAGCTTGATTTATTTGATGCCCTGCTGCAAGAACATTGGCTCCAATATTTTCCCAGACCAGTGGTTCAATATTCAGAAATTCACGAAGCTTATTTGCAGTAAATGGTAAAAATGGCTCAATTAAAGTCGTAAGATTAGTGGTAATCTGAAGACTAATATTCATAATTGTTTTTACTCTTTCTTCGTCTGTTTTTATCAGCTTCCAAGGTTCTGTATCTGCTAAGTACTTATTTCCAAGTCGAGCTAAATTCATTGCTTCTTTTAATGCTTCTCGGAAATGGTAAGTTTCAAGATTTTTTTCAACTTGTTCTTTAAAAACTGGAATTTGAGCTAAAGTTTCTTTGTCAAAATCAGTCAATTCTCCCTGTGCAGGAATAATTCCATTGTAGTATTTGTGAGTAAGAACCAAAGCACGATTCACAAAGTTTCCTAGTATTGCAACCAATTCATTGTTATTTCTTGCTTGAAAATCTTTCCAGGTAAAGTCGTTGTCTTTTGTCTCAGGAGCATTTGCAGTTAAAACATATCTAAGAACGTCTTGTTTATCCGGAAACTCTTCCAAATATTCGTGCAACCAAACAGCCCAGTTTCTACTTGTTGAAATCTTATTCCCTTCAAGGTTTAAAAATTCGTTGGCAGGAACATTTTCGGGTAATATATAAGACCCTTCAGCTTTTAGCATGGCTGGAAATATGATGCAATGGAATACAATATTGTCTTTTCCAATGAAATGAACCATTTTAGAATCATCAGCTTTCCAGTATTTTTCCCAATCCGGAGTTAATTCTTTAGTAGCTGATATATAGCCTATTGGAGCATCGAACCAAACGTAAAGTACTTTTCCTTCAGCTCCTTCAGCAGGAACAGGAACACCCCAGTTTAAATCACGGGTTACGGCTCTTGGGTGCAATCCTGTATCTAACCACGATTTGCATTGTCCGTAAACATTTGGCTTCCATTCTTTATGATCTTCTAATATCCATTTTTTTAGATCAGTCTCATATTTATCCAAAGGTAAGTACCAGTGTTTGGTTTCCTTTAATTCAGGTTTGTTACCAGTAATGGAAGAAGTAGGATTGATTAAATCTGTTGCGTTTAGTGAAGTTCCACAGCTTTCACACTGATCACCATATGCCCCGTCGTTGTTACAATGTGGGCATGTTCCGGTAATGTATCTATCTGCAAGGAATTGATTCGCTTTAGAATCGTAATACTGCTCATTTGTTTTTACGATAAATTCACCTTTGTCATTTAAAGTTTTAAAGAACTCGGAAGCCGTTTCGTGATGAGTTTTTGAGCTGGTTCTTGAATATACATCGAAAGTAATTCCAAATTTCTCAAATGAATCTTTTATGATATTGTGATATTTGTCAACAACATCTTGAGGTGTAATTCCTTCTTTTTGTGCTTTAATCGTAATAGGTACACCATGCTCGTCAGAACCTCCAATTAGCAGTACATCCTCTCCTTTCATTCTAAGATATCTGGTATAGATATCAGCAGGAACATATACTCCGGCTAAATGACCAATATGAACAGGTCCATTTGCATAAGGTAAAGCTGTAGTTACAAGTGTTCTATTAAATTTCTTCATCTGAGATTTTTATTTTTTCTTGAGGAATTGTCTTTAATTGTTTTGAGATAAAAAATTCCTCAGTTAATTTTGTTTACTAATTTATTGTACGAAATCATGACTTTAGGTCGAATTGTTTGCAAAGATAAGATAGAATTGGCAAAAACGTAGTTATCCATTTGTATTTTATTCTTAATTTGTGCTTACTTCAAAAAAAACTAAATAGATATGTATCAGCCGGCTGCTTTACTAAAAGGAGATAAAATTGGAATTATTTCTCCTGCAGGGAAAATTGATCCTGAAAAGGTAGGAATTGCAGTGAGTAAAATTGAAGGTGCTGGTTATAAAGTAGTTTTAGGAAATCATGTTTTTGATGAGAAAAATCAATTTGCCGGTAGTGATATAGATCGATTGTGCGATTTTCAACTCATGTTGGATGATCCTGAAATTAAAGCAATTATTTGTGCACGAGGTGGATATGGTAGTGTGAGAATACTAGAGCATTTAGATTTTGATCTGTTTATTCGTAATCCTAAATGGATTATTGGATACAGCGATATTACTGTATTTCATAGCTATTTGAATCATATTTTAGGAGTGGAAAGTTTACATGCCACCATGCCAATTAATTTCCCCGAACTTAATGTTGAAAATAAGTCTATTCTAACTCTTTTTGAATCATTAAAGGGAAAATTTGAGGATTATGAAATTGCTTCGCACTTGCTAAATCGGAATGGAATAACTGAGGGGGAGCTAATAGGAGGAAATTTGTCGATTCTTTATAGTTTGCGTGGTACAGAAATGGATTTTGAAACGCATGGTAAAATTCTTTTTATTGAAGATGTAGGGGAAGAGCTTTATCATTTGGATCGTATGATGCAGAATCTTAAAATGGGTGGAAAATTGTCAGAACTTCAGGGTTTAATTGTTGGAGGGATGAGTGATATGAAGGTTGGAGCCCCTGAATTTGGAAAAACCGCTTACGAAATTATTCTAGAGTCAGTTGAGAATTATACTTATCCGGTTGTTTTCGATTTTCCTGCTGGTCATATTAAAGAAAACTGGACCTTGCCATTTGGCAGATTTTTAAAGCTGGATGTAAGTGACAAAGGAGTGAAATTTGTTTGGGATAAAAATAAGGTAAGCAGTTAATTATGGCAGAGCACAATGATTTAGGAAAGTTAGGTGAAGATATTGCCGCAAAACACCTTATCGAAAAAGGATATAAAATTTTAGATCGTAATTGGATCTATCAAAAAAAAGAGTTGGACATTGTAGCCTTAAAGGATGATTTGTTAATTGTTGTGGAGGTAAAATCAAGATCTACAGAATATTTTGAGCATCCGGCAGATACCATTACTCTATCAAAAATAAAATTTTTGGTACATGCAACTCAAGGCTATGTCGACTCAAAAGAAATTGAAAATGAAGTGCGATTCGATGTTGTAAGTGTGATTAAAAAAAATTCAAAGTTTATTATTGAACACATTGAGGATGCGTTTAATGCACCCGTTGATTAATCAGCAAGATATTTGTCGATAGTTGATAAAAGTTCCTCAAAACGAATTGGTTTGGATAGATAGTCGTCACATCCAGCGTCCAAAATTCGTTCTTTATCACCTTCAAGGGCATAAGCGGTTTGCGCAATGATTGGAATTTGCTTATGATTTTTTTTGATTCTTCTAGTGGCTTCGCAACCATCCATTATAGGTAATCTTATATCCATTAAAATTACATCGATATCGTCCGATCCTTCAATAATATCAACGGCTTCTTTACCATTTTTCGCCCATAACAATTTCGATTTAGTTCTACTAAGAGCTGCATCAAAAAACATATTGTTTATCTCTTCGTCTTCAACAATGAGAATTCGTTTGTTTTTCCAGTTATATTTTTCAGCGTATCCAGTCTCTTTCATTACTATATTTATAAATTCAACACCTTTCTGTGTAATAAATATACGCAATTGAATTAAGTAAAAAAAAAAACATTTTTGTCGTTAATCAAAATCATTTTATTATGCTTCATATAACATCTTGTAGT
>JBFFMG010000049.1:0-15197 GCA_041554215.1 Labilibaculum sp. | reverse complement strand
ATGGGATTTGGTAACTGTACCAATACCGGAGCTTGTGAAGTAGAATGTCCTAAGGGAATCTCTATTGCGAACATCGCTCGTTTGAACCGTGAGTTCTTAGTAGCAAAAATTAAGGATTAATTTAGACTGTAATCCAAATATCGAGAGCGTTACCTACGGGTGACGCTCTTTTTTTTTGTTATATTATATATATCATGAGATAAAGGCTTCGGTACGCTGTACTTAAATGTTAAATTGCATATTTTATTCTACAAATACTTTGGTGCTCTGCACCGTTATTTTTTTTGGAGGTGAAATTATATTTTAAGCGACAGAGTCGCGCAGTATTTGTAGTAAGTTGGGAGGTTCTGGTTCTTAGGTGCATCGCACCGTGGCTTTATTCAAAAAGCAAACGAAATTTAGGGCAGGGTAATGGTGTTAAAATGCTTGTAGCCTGAATCATATCAAGATCTTTCTGGTAAACTTCTACTGAAACCGAATATATTCCCTGATTTGTATTGCCAATTTCATTTGCGGCGGCTTTCGAAAGATCAATAACCCGCCCCTTAACAAATGGCCCTCTGTCGTTAACCCGGACGATTACAGACCTATTGTTTTCTATATTAACCACTTTTATCCAAGTGCCAAAAGGAAGGTTCTTATGAGCGGCAGTGAAGTTCTCGTGTTGATAAATTTCCCCGCTTGCAGTTCTTTTTTTAACAAACTTGTCTGCATAAAAACTTGCTTTCCCCATTTTGATTGAATCAAGCGGATTTTGAGCATATGTAGAAAGATTGAAAAGAAAAATTGCAGAGGCGATCAGCAGCTTGCTTAGAAAAAATAGCCTAAACATATCTGTAAAATGAGTGATGATGATTTTATATTTGAATAGTTGTTTGAGGACAAAAAAATCCGGCCATACGACCGGATTTTAGTATCTATTTTAATAAATATTAGATGTTGGTTTGGTTTAGGTATTGAGCCTCACGAGCTACCTTATTTACCACATGCTTAACGAAGTACATATCGTGCATAGAACTAAAAATTTCAGCCATTTTAGCTAGAGTATCCTCTCCTAATAATTCTGAAAGAACAACCACTGTTTCATCAGCGAAAGTAATTTTAAGATCAAGACCTTTTCTACAGAAAACAACGTCAGCTTCAGTTGATTCGCCACTGTTATTGATTACTTCAATTACAGCACCTTCCTCTAAAACACCATCGCGGTATACCATGTACGAATCACTGGTTGAATTCTTAACAATCTCGATAATTCCGATTGCCAGTTTATACTCGTAGGTTCTTTCACCATCAACTTTTGTGAATTGCATTTCTTCTTTGAAAAGAACATCTTCACCATTTTTCAGGTTGTAAGCATAAGAAAGAGTGTCTCCGTGCGAGAATTCAACACCTACAGAATAATCATCAGCAAAAGTAAACTTCGACTCATAATTAAATCCCATGTCAGAATCAATCGACCAATCTAAATATAACTCACCTGCAAATTCATCTTCTACAGTAATTGAGGCATTAACCAAATTATTGAACTGATAACCTTCTCCAACTGAAAAGGAGTAGTTGTATTGAGTCGAAGTAATTACAAAATCGTTCACTAAAGCGTCATCACCATCTTCTTGTTCGTATAACTTCCAAGGATTACCTGCTTTTTCTTTTGGTAATTTGATAATAAATTCTTCGCTTTCACCTGTTTTGGCAAACATATTCATCATCCAGTAACCCATTTTTGCATCAGTAGTTTCAGCAGGAATTGAAGGCTCATATTCATAAATACCTTTGACATCATCAAGAGTAATACTGGCAGAGAATCTTGTATCGTCATCTTCCTCTGTGCCAGATTTAGTAGCTGGGTCGTTCATTGTAACGATCTCGAATCCTTTCGAGCTCGTAATTTCATTTACAGCAGTGCTTAAACTTGCTGTTTTATCTTTCAACGATTCTTGTAAAGTAAGTCCTTTCTCCGGATTATTATCTGAGCTTTTAGAACAGCTAAAAAGAACAGCTGAGAAGAATAATAATACACCAACGGCAACAATGTTTCGTTTCATATCAAAAAAATTTAAATTAAAAGTTTCTAAATCATATTTGTAGTCTAATTTACAATGACCACAAATTTTGTTTTAAAATTAACTTTAGTTACTCCTGCAAATAGGATACCATTCGGCTTTTTAAAGCATGTAATTATTGTTGGTGGGAACTTAATAAGCTGTAAATTAACCAGTAAGTAGTTTTATTATGGGTGAGGTGAAATTATTTAAAAGAAAAAAGAAAGGCTTTTTTGTGGAGAACTGTGGATTCTTGTGTAGAATAAGTCTACACAACGATACAAATAAATCGGCAATTTACAGGTTGCGGCTAGTTATATGAATTAGCTCAGAAAAGAAGTAAATTCAAATGTTTATTAAAGGATGTCCGAAAAGTAAAAGCTCACTTATAAATGTCATGTCGAGCGATTCTTGTGACTACAAAACATCTGTTATTCAGTGTTAAATATTCTTTGATAAGCTCAGAATGATAATAGAATTAAACTTTTTGGATACCCTTTATTTTGGGTTTGGAAGATAAATAATCAGTTATCTCATTTTAAAATTAATCGGAACGATCGTATATACTTTAACAGGCTTTCCATCTTTTATGGCTGGTTTCCAACCTTTACATTTTTGAACTGCCTTGGCTGCAGCTTGGTTTAAATTTGGTTCAACACCTCTGAAAATATGAATATCAGAGGGCTCTCCCTGTTCCGAGATGGCAAAAAGAATAAGAACACGACCGCCAATTCCATTTTTAGAACAAGTTTCAGGATATTCTAAAAATTCAGCGATGTCTTTTGATAAATCAGTTGGATGATTTTTATATTGAGCTAAAGTATCTGCATTAGCATAAGAGTTGTTAGGCCAAAAATGTTTATCTCCATCAGTAATATACGATTTGGTTAAAGCTCCTAGTTTATAGGAATCTACGCCAGTAAGAATTTCATCGGTATAACTCATCCATTGTCCGTGCTTTAGTAAGGGGAATAAGTTCGTTGCAATTCCTTTTCGCCAGAGTTTACCTTTGTAATTATAATCTTCAACTTGATATCCTCCAGGTATTTTCGTAAAGTTTCGTGTAATCGACTTATTTTCAGATTTCACTGTATAGGAGTTCTCACCTTTCAACTTAATGGTTCGATTAATTGCAAGTTTCCAATCTCCATTTAACAATATGAACTCACTCATTATTGAGCTTTTATTATTTTTTTTCTTCACAATTACTTGAAAGTCGGCTTCTGTAATTGTCGACACTGGTTGATGTTTTTTAAAGTAAACAGTAGTGTCTTGTTGGGCAAGTACGCACTGACCTACAATAACTATTATCAGTATAGTAAAAAGGTTTTTCATGAATTTGTGTTTATTATAATAAATGAGAACAAATATAATATTAATTTACATATTTCAGATACTGTGTGGTGATTCCCTCACATATAAGCGAAGGTTGATATGAGTTAAATAGGATTTGGAAAAAAATTGTCACTCGAATGTGCGAATGCCATTTTTCAACTTCTTATTTTTTGTATCTTCGCATTAACCATTGCTACATTATTTGTTAAATTATTGAAATAGATGCCTTACAGAAGACTACCAAATACAGATTTAGCACGCGTTCGTGCTCTAAAATCAGCCCTTGATATTAGCTACAGAATGAATCGTTTTGATTTGGCTTTTTCATTTATTCTTTTGCAGAAAGTGGAAACATTTTTACCTCATTACGAATTAGCAATCAGAAATCAGCGTCAGGCGCTTAGCCAGCAATCTACTCGAAGCAAAGAGTACAATGAAAAGTTACGAAAAGCACGATTGTATGTTTCTCACTTTATTCAGGTGTTAAACTTCACTATTGTTCGAGGAGAATTAAAACCAGAGGTGAGGGAATTTTATGGATTAAAAACCAGCTCGAAGTCAGCACCTTCTTTATTGCAAGATGCTAAAGTAATTGAGTGGGGAGAAAAATTGATAAAAGGAGAGCAGGAGAGAATGAGAATGGGAGGGAATCCAATTTACAGTCCTTCGATTGCTTTGGTTAGAGTGAATTGTGAGAATTTTAAACAGGCATTTAACAATCAAAAAACATTACAAAACAATACACACCGATTTTCGGAAAAGGTGGCTGAGTATCGTGCTGAGGCGGATAGTTTAATTCTTTCTCTTTGGAATGAAGTAGAAGCTAAATTTGCTAATTTATCGGATGAAAAAAGAAGAGAAAAGGCTTCGGAATATGGAATTGTTTACGTATGGCGAAAGGGTGAAAAGGAAAGATTAATGCAAGTAAAACAAGCCGAAGAAAACTCACTCACTTTGCCTTTTTCGAGATCCGTAGATGCTGAATAGTAGTAATGAAAGAATTATTATTGATATGAATCCACCAATCCATACACTTGTTTCGTTACCTCCAAATTTTTCAAGGTTTTCAGGCAGCTTTCCTTTGTTGATGTAATAGGACATGCAGACTGCCATTCCATTATTAATTAAATGCGCTAAAATTGGAACCCACAAGCTTTTTGTCCAAATCAATAGATAACCAAACAGAATACCCATTGCCATTCTTGGCAAAAGGCCAAAAAATTGCATGTGAAGAGCTGCAAAAAGAAATGCAGTAATAATGATTCCCCAATGGACATTTTTTGTCATGTTCGAAAAAATACGCTGAATAACTCCTCGAAACAAAAGTTCTTCTCCCAATGCAGGTATTACAGCAATTAAAATTAAATTTACAAGAAGATCGAAAGGAGTATCCATCTGCAAGAATTTCTTTGTGACAAACTCAGCTTGGTTTTCGCTATTTCTCATCCATTCTTCTACCCCCGAAAGAAATTCAGGCAGTTGCAAATGAGAGTTGATCTCTGCAAGTAGATTAATCGCCGGTAAGGCAACAATTATTGTAAGGCTTGCTAATACGTATTGCGACAAATGCGATTTTTGGTCTAAAAGCAGATAAGTCGATACTTTGGTATTTACAAAATAGGCCACGATAAAAGGTGGAATAATGAACATTCCGGTAGAGTAGATGGCTTGGTAAAATTTTAAAATAGAAATATTTACAGAATCTCCATTTATATCCAGACTAGATGTGTCGGTGAAGATATTGACATCAAAAATAAGATAAGCCAAAACACTTCCGGCGAACATGCACAGCATAAAAGATCCAACGACAACAAGTAAACTCATCATTAATTGTGATAGCGGGGAGTAATGACTCAAGGATCCTTTAAGCATATGCCTTATGTTTTTAATGTGAAGAACAAAAATAGTAAATAGTATTAAGATTCAAGTAAAAATTGACATGTACAAAGAATCAAGTGTAAATATTGAAAGTGCAGAAGATGTATATGGAAGTAATTCCTTTTTTATTTCTAAAGACATTTGGATTAATGTAGGGGTGTTTGACTTTTCGACTTTCTACATTTCAAGACTTTAAAGACTTTCTACTATCTTTGTTGCCTGATAAAAAAAGAAAGATAGTGAAGATAGGAAAACTGGATTTAGGAGATAGGCCGGTATTGTTGGCACCAATGGAGGATGTTACCAATCCGCCATTTAGGGTTTTGTGTAAACGCTATGGAGCGGATTTGATGTATACCGAATTTATTTCGGCTGATGCATTAGTTAGATCGGTTAACAGAACAATGAAAAAATTGACCATATTGGACGAGGAACGCCCAGTTGCTATTCAAATTTATGGAAAGGATGTTGATCCAATGGCTGAAGCTGCTAAAATTGTTGAAGCTGCTAATCCTGAATTTTTAGATTTAAACTTTGGTTGTCCGGTTCGCAAAGTGGCAACAAAAGGAGCGGGTTCGGGCATGATGAGAAATGTACCGCTAATGCTGAAAATTACCGAAGCTGTTGTTAAGGCAGTGAATATCCCGGTAACGGTAAAAACCCGATTGGGTTGGGATGAGGATTCAAAAATAATTGTAGAACTCGCTGAACAATTGCAGGATGTAGGGATTCAGGGGTTGACAATTCATGGGCGAACACGATGCCAAATGTATAAAGGTGAGGCCGACTGGACTTTGATTGGGGATGTGAAAAATAATCAGCGCATGCACATTCCAATTATCGGAAATGGAGATATTACAAATCCTGTAAAAGCAAAGGAAGCTTTCGATAGGTATGGAGTTGATGCCATCATGATAGGTCGTGCCGCTGTAGGTAAGCCGTGGATTTTTAGAGATGTGAAACACTACTTAAACACAGGTGAATTGTTACCACCAGCAACAGTTGCCCAACAAGTTGAGATGCTAAAGGAGCAAATTGACGCAGCCATTGAGTGGATTGACGAACCACGTGGAATTTTGCATATGAGAAGACATATGGCAGGCATGTTTAAAGGTTTGGTAAATTTTAAGCACACCAGAATTGAAATGCTTAGAGCCAATCATTACGCCGATTTAATGCCAATACTAGATAGAATATCTATGGAATGGGGCAATCTCCACATAGACGAAGATTAATTGAAGGACGCTGGATTAGCGTCTTTTTTTTGCCATTTTGTTACTTGAAGGTGAAAATTGAACTTTACGTGCTCTATTAATGGCAAAATAACCCTCCTAATACTCTGTAGAAAGTAAATTTTTCTAATATGTGGAAGAATAAAATCGGAATATAATAATTCAAAAAAGACGTCACTTCATTCAAAGTGAGCGTCTTTTTTGTTATTCGATTATTTTAGGAAGTTCTTTTACGAAATAGTCGGGGTTAAAAATAGCGTAGCTTTCTGTTCGTCTGCTCCAAATCATTTCTACTTTTTCCAGATATGCATTTTGTAATTTTCGAATCTGATCTTCAGTCAATTCAAGCTCGGCCGTAAAGGTGGTAAACTTGTATTTTGGATATTCTTTAGGTGCAAAATCACCTGCATACTGAAGTTCAATATTCTCGCCATTCGAAAGAGTGAATATCATTTTCGATTTCTTGGTGATGTATCCAAAAAAGCGAAATCCTTCGGCATCCATTATTTTCCAATTGGTCTTAAGAATTACTTTACCATCTATAGAAACGAGCTGGAAATCTGATTTTACCTGATTATCAGTTTCCGAGAATTTGCTTAACTTTTCACTAATGCCTTTAATTACGGTTTGCGATTCCAATTCAGCATCGATAATCACTATTGGCTTGGTATTTTCTTCTATCGATTTGATTGGCACAACAGTTTTTTCTACCTGCTTAACTTCCTCGTATTTCCAAGTTCCATTATCAAATAGCAGAACAACTTTTCCTTCAGGAGTTCTTAGTTTCAATTGCGCATTTACCTGGCCAATTGTTCCTAAAAGTAAAATAGACAGAATTAAAATATTTTTCATGCAATAGAATTATTCGGTAATTTGAGGGATTACTTTAATAAAATAAGAAGGATTAACAACCTGATATTCTTCAGCTCTACGACTCCAGTTCATGGTTGCTTTCATTACAATCTTGTTTTGAAGTAATTTAATCTGATCTTCCGTTAAATCGAGTTGAGCAGAATAGGTCGAAAATCCATATTGTGTAAATTCCTTGGGTTCAAACTCATTTGTATAAACTAAATCAACGGTTTGCCCTCCAAGTAATTCCAGACTTAGTTTGGCTTCTTTTTTAATAAAGCCAAAATAAGAAAAGGCTTCACCATTCATCACTTTCCACTCGGTTGCTAGTGTTGCTTTTCCCTCTTTTGAACTGAGCGTAAAATCACATCGAACAATGTTTTTATCTTTGAAGTATTTCTGAAGTTTAGCACTTGGTCCTTCAATAAAAGTGATTTTCTCAACTTCAGCTTCCTTAAGAACAATGTGTTCTTTAGAAATTATGGTTTCCTGAATTTCAGTTTGTACAATATTTTCAGTTTGTTGGGCGGGTTTTTCTCCCGAAACAGATACGTCAGCATATTTCCATGTGCCGTTTTCGTATAGAATTACAACTTTTCCTTTCGATGTAAGAGCTGTTTCCTGCGCGTTCGCAAGTAAGGAAAATCCAAATGCTAAAAAGCAAATAACAATAATTTTTCTCATTATAATTGTATTAAAAAGTTCTTTTTGAAATGTACAGATCGTGCACTCAAAAAATTAAACGGTATAGCAGGTAGTTTGGTATCTCAACAATTCAAATTAATTGAATTGGAGGAAGCGTTTGGTGATGTAGCGAACCGGATAGCGTGAAGCGGCATATCCGATCAATACAACAGTTGTAAAGATGATAAAAATATCGGTAAAATGAACATCCACCGGGTAGGAATCCATAATAAAAGCTCCTTCTCCTGAAAGGCTTATTAGACCATATTTCATTTGTAAAAAGCAGATTAATAGTCCCAGTCCAACACCTATACTTGCCCCTAAAAGAGAAATTAGCCAGCCTTCCAGTAAAAATATCTTTTGAATTGTTTTTTCTTCAGCACCCATGCTTCGCAGCGTCGAAATATCCTGTTTTTTGTCCAAAATAAGCATGGTTAGCGAACCAATCACATTGAACGATGCAATGACTAATATAAAGGCCAAAATAAAGAAAATAGCCATTTTTTCCGATTGCATCATTTTAAATAAAACATCGTGCAATTCGAATCGGTTTTTCACTTGAAAATCGGCTCCTAAGATAGCTTGGATTTGCTCCTTTGCATTTTCAACTTCATCCTGATTAATAATTGAAAGCTCGATGGCGCTTACTTCATTTGTATAGGAGAATAAATTTCGGGCAAAATCGAGAGGAACCAATACGTATTGAGCATCGAAATCCTGTTGAATAGTAAAATAACCCGAAGGGTATAAATATTCGGTACTGAAAGCATCCATTGGGTTAAGTCCCAATTTTGCATTTCTTTTGGGTACGTAAAATTTAATGTAATCGGTAAAGGTAAGTCCAACTCCAAGATCCAGAGCAACGCCATAACCAAGCACTGCGAATTGATGTTTTCCACTATTTAGCAGAAATTTACCCTCAACCATCATGGTATCGATACCAGTCATCAAGGTAAAATCTTCATCAACACCTTTTATAATGGCTGGTCGTTGTCTGTTTCCATATTTTAGCAGTGCATTTTCCTCCAATACTTCGGAGTAGAATACCACATTCTCCATGTTCCTGATCTGTTCAAAAGTAGAATCGGGAACAAAGGTTTTACCTGTGCTGGGAAGAATTTTTAAATCAGGATCGAAACTGCCAAATAGGTTACGAATCAATCCATCAAAACCATTAAATACCGAAAGAACAATTACCAGAGCCATCGTTCCAATTGCAACACCAACAACCGATATCATCGAAATGACATTGATTACATTCTGTTTCTTTTTTGAAAACAGGTATCGTTTTGCAATATGGAATGGAAGGTTCAAGTATGCTTACAATAAGGTAAGAAAAGTGATAGTTGCATTACGCAAATTGGTATTATGAAAGCAAATTGCTAATGTTTTCGATGTAATCTAACGAATCATCAACGAAAAATGCCAATTCAGGAACAATTCTAAGTTGTTTTCCAACTTTGTTTCCCAGAATTCTACGAATATTTTTCGTATTCATTTTAACGAGTTTAAGAGTTTCTTCTGTCACACTCGATGGGTAAATGCTAAGATATACTTTGGCAAGCCCTAAATCAGGACTAATTCGTACAGTTGTAACCGAAATCATTTTACCACCAAAAAGGTTTCTCGATTCCATTTGAAATATTTCGCTTAAATCCTTTAGCAACAATCTTGAAACTTTGCTTTGTCTTGTAGTTTCCATATATAATCTTCTAATTTTTTTACAAAGATAGAATAAAAGTCTGGAAGAGTGGAAAAGTAGTAAAAGTCTTGAAAAGTAAAATGCGGTTGGGAGTAAAATGGAGTTTTTTGGATCATTATTTGGCGCTTGTCAATTGAGCTTACTCCTTTTACCCTTTACTCTTGAATCATTTTTTAATTATCATTCTTAATTTATAATTGAATATCTACCTTTGCGCCCTATGGCAGATTGGTTTGAATATGGATATTGGGGATTATTTTTTGCAAGTTTTTTAGCTGCAACCATATTGCCATTTAGCTCCGAAGCTATCCTGAGTTTATTTGTTTATTCGGGTTACGATATTTCTGTAGCCATAGCAATAGCAGGCTTTGGGAATTGGTTAGGAGGGATGTTAACCTATTATTTAGGATATTTAGGCAAGTGGGAGTGGATCGAAAAATTTCTTCGTGTAAATCAGGCGAAGGCTGAAAAAACAAAACTATTTCTTCAGAACAAAGGAAGTGCTCTTGCCTTTTTTGCTTTCTTGCCTATTGTTGGAGATATTATTCCTTTAGGATTGGGTTTATTAAGAAGTAAGCCTATTTGGGTAGCACTTTTTATGGCAGCAGGGAAATTGTGCAGGTATATTGTTTGGGCATGGATTACCCTGCAATTTATTAATGCATAAGCAGGGTAAATAAGAACAAATCTTCTTCATATTAGCAGATTACTGCTATTTCAGGCCCTCAATATTTTTTTTGTTCGATTCGTTTCATAATTTTGCGAGATAATTTTTTTAAGTATAAACGGCTCAATACTTGGGCTATTAATAAATCAGATCATGGATACAGTAGTTAGTGGAATTCGATCTACAGGAAATTTACACCTGGGGAACTATTTCGGAGCGATAAAGAATTTTGTTCAAATGCAGAACGATAACAATTGTTTTTTCTTTATAGCTGACTGGCATTCCTTGACTACACATCCTACACCTGCTGATCTTCATACAAATGTAAGAAGCGTTTTGGCCGAATATTTAGCTTGTGGAATTGATCCTGAAAAGGCAACTATTTATGTGCAGAGTGATGTGCCGGAAATTCCTGAATTGTATTTGTTAATGAATATGAATGCTTATTTGGGAGAATTGGAGCGAACTACCTCTTTTAAAGATAAAGCACGTAAAAACCCTGAGAATGTGAATGCTGGTTTGCTAACCTATCCGGTTTTAATGGCTGCCGATATTTTAATTCACAAAGCGCAAAGAGTACCAGTGGGGAAAGATCAAGAGCAGAATTTAGAGATGGCTCGAAAATTTGCAAAACGATTTAACAACACATACGGCGAAGAAACCTTCCCAATTCCTCAGCCTTATTCATTCACTGGAGAATTTGTAAAAATTCCTGGATTAGATGGATCAGGGAAAATGGGAAAATCAGAAGGAAATGCAGTAGGTTTGGTCGAAGATCCAAAAGAGATTCGTAAAAAAGTAATGAAAGCAGTTTCGGATAGTGGTCCAACTCAAATGAATCAGGAAAAACCAGAAGCCATTCAAAACTTATTTACCTTAATGGATGTGGTTTCGACTAAAGACACTTACGATTTCTTTAACGATAAATATAACAATTGCGAAGTGCGTTATGGTGATTTAAAAAAGCAGTTGGCCGAAGATGTTATCAATTTTACAGCGCCTATCAGAGAGCGTTTTCTGGATATCTCTCAAGATGAGGCTTATCTACGAAAAGTTACTAAAGCGGGAGCAGAACAAGCTCGCGAGAGTGCTGCCAAAACATTAGAGGAAGTTCGCCGATTGATTGGTTTCCGTAAATTCTAAGAATTACAATTTAGCAAGTATAAAAAATGCCATCCTACTAAGATGGCATTTTCTTTTTAGGACGTTCCCCTTTGGGGCGGGCTTTCCGTTTTTACTCCTCGCTACTTTTATTGCTTCGCAAACAAGTAGCTGTGGGGTAATAACTGCAATCCCTAACGCACTAGCATATACATGTTAGTTTTTGCCACCACCAAGGTGAAATCCTAATTTAATAGATGTGTGGTTGAAATCGTCAAAACGTTCATTCTGGTCAAAAATCAGATTGTACTGCAAAGTCAAATCCAAATGTCCAAAGCTGACACCAATTTTTGGTGCAATTCCAAATTTAGAGCCTAGTTTAATTTCCACAGTATTGTTCATTATTGTGCTGCTAATCGATCCTAACTCATAAATGCCAATGTCAAGGCCAGCAAAAGGACGCAAATTTTCACTGCTTACGTAGTAATCTATTGTTGATGCGTAACAAACAACTTTTGATACATCCAAAAAGTTATCATCGGCGGCACCAATTGCAGTTGTTTCATATTTTAGGCCTAAAAGCAAATTGTCATTCATGTGAAACTTTGGATTCACATAAAAACCAACACCAGCATCCAGTTCATCGCCACTTGGATTTGCATAGCTTGCTCCCATATCAATACGACAAGATCTAAAAGAGCCATATTGTGCCTGCGAAATTTTCGAAAAAAGGAAGCAGATGATTATTAGTCCAAATATTTTTTTCATCATTAATAAGTTAACTAGTTAATTTGTGATTTGTATAAGTTTTAAAAAAAATGTTTTAATTAGTAACGAGTGTTTAAATTTATTTTAGTGAATAAAAATACTGTTAGTTCAATTATTACGGTTTAAATAAGATTGGGTTGTAAATAAAATCATAATTTTTATGTGAAATATATCACTCGTGATAATTTTTAGCATAACAACTTCATATAAATTTATGATGATAAGATTATTGTTTCTTGTTAGATGAATAGCTGTGCGATTATGTATAGTTTGTTTTGTGTGTCATCCGTTCGCCATCTAAACATCACGTTTTATAAAATTTTCTATTCGGCGGAATATCAAATCAGAACTTGTAGAATATTGATTTTAAATAAGGATTACTTTGACATATGGCGTAGATGCATTTAGAATTTCATCTTGATTTGTGGAATCATGATAATAAATCTTAATTTTGGCTAGTAAACAATCGGGAGAATTCTTTGTCTACTAATTTTAGCCATGCAGTTTTTTCGAATAGTGCAAATAATTACCATCAAACTACAAGTCAAAAATGAATGTTTTAATTTTTCCAATACGATTCTTATACAAACTCTACTTTTTTATTTATTTTGTATTAACTCTGGTTCTGTTTTACCCAATATTTAAATATTTACTATCGAATAAAGAGCGTTTCCCAATGGCTTTTAAAGTGATAAAAGTATATGCCAAGGTTTGGCTTTATGGATCGGGAATATTTCTACGGGTTAAGGGAAGAGAGAATATAATTACCGATCAGCCATTCTTAATTTGCTCCAATCACAGTTCATTTATCGATCCGGCAACCTTGTATATCATTTTCGATCAGTATTTCGTTTTTACAGGCAAACAGGAAATAGAGAAATGGCCTTTGTTTCATATCTTTTATACTTCAGGAATGAATATTTTGGTGGATAGACACAACAGATTGGGAGCACTAAAAAGTTTCAAGAAGATGATGGATGTAATATCGGAAGGAAAACCTCTTGTGATTCTCCCTGAAGGAACAATTCCGCAAAATGCTCCACATTTAGGCGAGTTTAAACCCGGAGCAGTAGCCATTGCCATTCAAATGGGGATTCCAATATTGCCAATAACACAAACAACCAATTGGAAGAGATTGCAAAGGGGAACTATGTTTAAAGGTAATGCGAGTCCTGGTATAGCAGAGGTAATTATTCATCCAATAATACCAACTACAGGTCTGAGCAAACAAGATGCGGAAGTATTATCGGAAAAACTTCGTGACGTAATTAATGGACCATTGCAGGAGAAATATGGAATTTAGTTTTTAATTGGAATGGTAAAAAAGAATTGTGAGCCAATACCTTCTTTCGATTCCATCCAAATTTCACCGCCTAGTAATTCTACATACGCTTTGGTGATTGATAAACCTAGTCCCGAACCTTCAATTGCTTTTGTATTTTCTTTGTCTATGCGCGTAAATCGATCAAAGATACTTTTTTGTAAAATTTGAGGAATTCCAATTCCTGTATCTTTCACGAAAAATTCCAAAAAATGACTGCTTTGTGTGTAGCCAAATTCGATAGTACCACTATTTGTGTATTTTATTGCATTGTTAATCAGGTTGGTAAAGATGGAGTTCAACATGATATAGTCTGTTGAAATAATTGATTTTTTACATGTTAAGGGTTTGCAACATAGTTTAAGACCTTTTTTACTTGCCTCAGGACCAAAAAAAGCACATTGACTTTGGATCAGTTCCGTAAGGTCAATTTCGGTTATGTCTGGGATTACTTGTTTGGTTTCAATTTTTGAAATTTCGATAATGGAATTAATTGTGGATAGCATTCGCTCTCCGCTTTGCAAAATTATTTGAATGTATTTTTTACGTTTTTCTCCGCTTAATTTTGGTGTTTGCAGCAAATCTGCAAACCCAAGAATACCATTCATTGGAGTTCTTATTTCGTGACTCATGTTGGCCAAAAATGCCGTCTTTAATTTTTCACTTTCTTCCGCTTTTTCTTTTGCTGTAATTAATTCCTGTTCATTTATTTTTTGTGCAGTTACATCTACTAACACAGATAAAAAATCATCACCAAGAGTAATACCTGATACTAATATTTGCTTAACACTTCGATCTTTACATGTTATATTGTATACTTCTGGAATTATATCTGTTTTATTTTTTGCTGCTAATTCTAATGCTTTGCTCCAATTTTCCATTACAAAATTTCGATATTCAGAATCAGGATAGGCAAGTTGCCACCATTTATCCATGGTAGAAACATCATCATGAGTATAGCCAAACACATCTAAAAATCGATTATTTATAAATTTAACCTCTCCGGTTATATTATTTACATGACTAAGTGGAAGAGGCGCATTTTGAATGAAGATTTTAAATTGATCTTGACTCTTTTTTAATGATATTTCGGCTTCTTTCTGTTCGGTAATGTCTGTATGAACAACTACAATGTGAGTAACTGTCTCAAATTCATTTTTTATAGGATAAACTCGGGTTCTTAACCAGCGACTCCGGGCTTCGTAATTAGAATCATTCTCAATTTCTGATTTAAATAGATGATCGGGCAGATCTACTGTTTCACCAGCATAGGCGCGCTTTATATAATCCAATAAGTTAGTAGAGTAAACTTGTGGGCTTTTAAGAATATTATATTTGAAAAGGGTGACTTCGGCAGGAATTTGCCAAAGTTCCTCATAGGCTTTGTTAACAGATATTTGTAAGCCATTTAAATCATATACTTCCACAGTAAAAGGAGATTGCTCCATAAGGAGTCTATACTTTTCCTCGCTTTCTTTTAATTCTTCTTCAGTTTTTCTTTTATCTGAAATGTCTTGAAATACACAATATGTTTGTTTAAATGAGCCATCGGGATGGCAACCAGTACAACCCTGAAGCGAAATGTGTTTGTAATGCCCTCTTTTGTGCCTTATCT
>JBFFMG010000048.1:0-15309 GCA_041554215.1 Labilibaculum sp. | reverse complement strand
CCACGAAGCAATAACAAAAATACCTGCTCCTTCGAAGAAGTTGAAAGGTAAAGTTGTTGATTGTGTTGAAAAAGGTTATTTCCTTCACGACAAGGTAATTCGTTTTGCCAAAGTTGTTATTGGAGAATAAGAAATTCAAAATCTAAGCTGAGAAAAAGATGTCGAAAAGAGATTATTATGAAGTGTTGGGAGTTTCCAAGTCAGCCTCGGAAACCGAATTAAAAAAAGCCTACCGTAAAAAAGCAATACAATATCACCCAGATAAAAATCCGGATGACAAGCAAGCTGAAGAAAACTTTAAAGAAGCGGCAGAAGCATATGAAGTATTGAGTAACCCCGAAAAACGTCAGAGATATGACCAATTTGGTCATGCAGGAATGAGCGGCTCAGGTGGAGGCGGTTACAGTGGAGGCGGAATGAACATGGAAGATATTTTCTCTCACTTTGGTGACATCTTTGGTGGCGGAGGA
The DNA here is from genome assembly GCA_041554215.1 of Labilibaculum sp. Lineage (GTDB taxonomy): Bacteria > Bacteroidota > Bacteroidia > Bacteroidales > Marinifilaceae > Labilibaculum. The sequence continues at coordinate 14,839 of JBFFMG010000048.1, read as the reverse complement.
GGAGGATCTTTCTTTGGTGGCGGATTTGGCGGTGGCGGACGCAGCTCTAGAAGAGTGAACCGTGGCAGCAACCTTAGAGTTAAGGTTAAACTGACATTAAAGGAAATTTCGGAAGGCGTTGAAAAGAAAATAAAGGTAAAAAAGCAAGTTGAATGTAAATCTTGTAAAGGTTCAGGAGCAAAAGATGGATCATCTTTCTCATCTTGTTCTACTTGTCATGGTTCTGGTCAGGTTACCCGAATTCAAAATACAATTCTAGGTCAGATGCAAACTGCTTCTACCTGCCCAACATGTAGTGGTGAAGGGAAAATTATTACAAATAAATGTACCAGTTGTGCTGGTGAAGGAATTGTTCGCGACGAAGAGGTAATTACCATTAATATTCCTGCAGGTGTTGCAGAAGGCATGCAATTATCGGTTAGTGGAAGAGGTAATGCAGCCCGCCGAGGTGGAGTAAATGGTGATTTGTTAATTCTTGTTCATGAAGAAGAGCATCCAGAATTAATTCGTGATGAAAACGATCTTTTGTACAATTTATTTGTAAGTATTCCTGATTCGATTTTAGGTACTGCAGTCGAAATTCCTACCATCGAAAATAAGGTGAAAGTAAAAATTGACGCAGGAACTCAACCAGGTAAAATTCTTCGTTTACGAGGAAAAGGTTTACCAGACATTAATGGCTATGGCAGAGGAGATTTGCTGGTTAAAATTAATGTTTGGGTGCCAAACAGCATTTCCAAAGATGAAAAGAAAATCTTAGAGAAATTGCAAACATCAGAAAGCTTTACTCCTAACCCTACAGCTCAGGAAAAAAGTTTTTTCAAAAAAGTTCGTAACTTCTTCGACTAAGAAAAGATACATATTTATAATCCTCGGAAATATCCGGGGATTTTTTTTTGTTTTTTTTACATCTTAAAAAACTGAAACAAAAACATGTTCTTTTCTTATTACATCGATTTTTTATGTTGAGAAACTCAAAATTGATTACTTTAGTTTTTAATTGAAATTTTAGTGTCACCAAACCAAATTATACATGGCATTTTTCGAAGCAAAAGACATTGTTAAACAATACGCAGGGCACAAAGCTTTAAATAAGGTAAGTATCTCGGTTCCCAAAGGAAGTATTTTTGGTCTTCTTGGTCCAAATGGGGCGGGGAAAACCACTTTAATCCGGATTATTAACCAAATAACCGGTCCCGATTCTGGCGAAGTATTATTTGATGGCAAACCTATAGTTCCTAGCGACATAACCCGCATTGGATACCTGCCTGAGGAAAGAGGCTTGTATAAAAAAATGAAAGTTGGAGAACAAGCTGTTTACTTGGCTCAGCTTAAAGGAATGAGTCAAAAAGAAGCCACAAAAAAACTAAAAGTGTGGTTCGATAAATTTGACATTCTACAATGGTGGGATAAAAAAGTTGAAGAACTTTCAAAAGGGATGCAGCAAAAAATTCAATTTATTGTTACCATTCTGCACGAACCTGAATTACTAATTTTCGATGAACCATTTAGTGGTTTTGACCCAATCAATGCGAATCTTTTAAAAAAGGAAATTCTGGAACTTCGCGAAAAAGGAGCAACTATAATTTTCTCAACACACAATATGGGATCTGTTGAAGAAATTTGTGATCACATTGCTTTGATCAACAAATCAGAAAAAATTCTAGACGGACCTGTTGATCAAATTAAGAAAAAATATAGAACGAATACTTATCAAGTAACCTATACTGGTGAATTTGACAAACTGGAACAAATTCTTAAATCGGATTTTGAAATCGTTGAAAAAAATAAAGGCCGCGAAACGAACACTTTTACGGTAAGATTAAATAACGGGGCTACATCCAATGAATTATTAGAGCAACTACTCCCCTATTTAAATATAGTTTCCTTTAGTGAAATCATTCCTAGTATGAATGATATATTCATTCGAGTTGTGAATGAAAATAAAAAAATCTAACCCGAAACACCATCTAAAATGAATAAAATTTTCATCATTATAAAAAGAGAATACCTGTCAAGAGTTAAAAAAAGATCATTCCTTATTTTAACCTTTTTAACTCCTGTATTAATAGCTGGTATTTATGCATTCATGATTTGGATGATGCTAAAAGATGATACAGAAAGCAGAACTATTGCAGTGATAAATGAGTCGCAATTAGTTGAGCCTGTAAAATCGAAAGATTTCACCACCTTCAAATACTTAAACGACACAAGTTTTGAAGATGCAAAAACACAAATGGACGAAAAGAACTACTACGCAATTCTTGTTATTCCTAAAGATATTTTGGATAGCAAAATGGCTGAATTGTTCTCTTACAAACAAGTTACTATAGAAGTAAAATCGGAGACTAGTTCACAAATTCGAGATCATATTGAGCAAATAAAACGATCAAAAATTATTGCTCAGGCCGGAATGCCTGATTTAGAAGAGAAACTTGCCGCAACAAAAACTCCTATTTCCATGAAAACCATCAAGTTTGGTGAAGATGGAGAAATAAAACAAAGTTCCACAGAGATTGCAATGGGAATTGGTTTTGTTGCTAGTTTTATCATTTACATGTTCATTTTCTTGTATGGTGTTCAAGTAATGCGAGGTGTTATTGAAGAAAAGAGTAATCGAATTGTAGAAGTAATCATTTCATCGGTAAAACCATTCCAACTAATGATGGGAAAAATAGTAGGTGTTGCCATGGTTGGATTAACACAGTTTATTATGTGGGTAATCCTTTCAGGGGTAATCATTACAATAGGTTCTGCAATAATACTTCCTGGCATTGATATGGATTCTTTGCAACAAGCTAAAAACCTTTCGGAATTGCCGCAAGGTGCAAGTTCACTTGATGCCAATCAACTTAAAATGGCTCAAGAAATATTAGGTACTTTTGATTTAGGATATATTGCGGGTATTCTTGGTGCATTTGTCTTCTTTTTCCTTGGCGGATATTTATTATACTCGGCCTTATTTGCAGCCGTAGGTAGCGCCGTAGATAATGAGACAGAAACACAGCAATTCATGCTTCCAATAACCATTCCTCTAATTTTGGCTTTATACATCGGTTTTGCCGTTGCCCGAAATCCTGAAAGCAGCTTGGCATTCTGGGGCTCAATTATCCCATTTACCTCGCCCATCGTTATGTTGGTAAGAATTCCTTTTGGTGTTCCGATATGGGAATTATTGTTATCTATGACTCTATTGATAGGTACATTCCTATTAATTACCTGGATAGCGGCAAAAATATACAGAACCGGAATTTTAATGTATGGCAAAAAAGTTTCGTACAAAGAAATTTGGAAGTGGCTTCGTTATCACAATTAAAAAATAATACCGTATAATCACTGTAAATGCCTCATTTTATGAGGCATTTTTCACAAATAACTATCTTGCATAATTTTTGATGAAATTTTAAAAGTTAAAAAAACTTATCATCGTAACATCCTAGTCAAAAATTATAAATCGAGAACAAAGTTTTTACTATCTTCGGTTTCGAATTGAAAGTGAAAAAAGAAAACGTTTCCAGTGGAAACACAAATCAATCAAACAATTAACTCAACCAAATAGTAATTCATGCGAATTTCTGTAATAGATTTAGGAACGAATACATTTAATTTGCTTGTTGCAGAATGGGACGAAAAAGGAATTCCAAAAATTCTAAACCATTCTAAATACGCAACAAAAATAGGGAAAGGCGGAATCAACAAGAATATTATTACCGATGAAGCCATTACCAGAGCGCAAAATGCCTTTGATACAATCACTGAAATATCAAATCAATTTGAGGTGTCAAAAACTCTAGCATTCGCAACCTCTGCTATTAGATCTGCCGAGAATGGTGCCGATTTTGTACAAATGTTAGAAGACAAATACAATATTACTATTGAAATTATTACGGGCGAAAGAGAGGCTGACCTAATATTTTCGGGAACAAAAAAAGCCATCGAATTAAATCATGAACACGTTGCCATACTGGATATTGGCGGCGGTAGTAACGAAATAATTATTGCGAATAACGAAAAAGTATTTTGGAAAAGCAGTTATCCTTTAGGAATGACTCGTTTATTGGAAAAATTCAATCCAACCGATCCCATTAATAAAAATATGGTAAAAGAGATTGAGGAGTATCTAAAAGCTGAAATGGCCGATTTATTTGAAGCTCTAGACATACATTCGGTTAAAACATTAATTGGATCTTCCGGATCGTTCGACACAATAAAACAAGTATTGGTTGCCAACACTCCGGAATTAAACGGTTTTCCAACAACGCACTTTGAAATTAAACTAAAAGATTTTTTCAAATTGCATCAATTGTTTTTGGCATCAAGCCTTGAAGAAAGGGAGCAAATGCCAGGAATGGATCCTGTTCGTGTTGAATTAATAGTAATTGCCAGTATTTTCATCAATTATCTGATAAAAGAAGCCGGATTTAGTAAATTGTTCCAATCATCTTTTGCTTTAAAAGAAGGAGCTCTTTTTGAGTTTATTGAAAAAAACACTAATCCTGTTAGTAAGCATCAACCTATTGAAACAAAAAAATAAGCATGTCCAAAATATTAATCATCGACGACGAAAAAAGTATTCGTAACACGCTAAAGGAAATATTAAGTTACGAAGATTATGAAATCAGTCTTGCTGAAAACGGCCTTGAAGGTATAGAATTAGCGAAAACTGACGAGTTTGATGTGATTTTGTGTGACATAAAAATGCCTCAAATGGATGGCATTGAAGTTCTTGAGAAAATACAAGAACTTGGATTGGATACTCCTGTTATCATGATTTCGGGACATGGTAATATTGATACAGCCGTTGAAGCCATAAAAAAAGGAGCTTTTGATTTTTTGGAAAAACCTCTGGACTTGAACCGTATTTTGATTACGATTCGAAATGCCATGGATAAATCAAGACTAATTACAGAAACCAAAGTTCTGAAACGAAAAGTTAGTAAGAAATATGAAATGATTGGCTCTTCGGGAGTACTTGAATCTGTTAATGAAATGATTGATAAGGTTGCTCCTACAGATGCAAGAGTGCTAATAACCGGTCCAAACGGAACGGGAAAAGAACTTGTAGCTCATCGAATTCACGAACAAAGTAATCGTTCTAAAAGTCCCTTTATTGAAGTAAACTGTGCAGCCATTCCTTCGGAATTGATAGAAAGTGAACTTTTCGGTCACGAAAAAGGATCTTTTACATCAGCAATTAAGCAGCGTAAAGGAAAATTCGAGTTGGCAGATGGAGGAACTCTATTTTTGGATGAAATTGGAGATATGAGTTTGTCGGCGCAAGCAAAAGTATTACGAGCCTTACAGGAAAATAGAATTACCCGGGTTGGTGGCGACAAAGAAATAAAGGTGAACGTAAGAGTTATTGCGGCTACCAATAAAAATCTGGATGAAGAAATTGAGAATAATAATTTCCGTGAAGATTTATACCATCGATTAAGCGTAATTTTAATTTCTGTACCTCCATTAAATGAAAGAACAGAGGATATTCCCATGTTGGCAAATCATTTTATTGAAACGATATGCGGAGAAATGGGAGTGCCACAAAAAAGTATTGATGATGAAGCAATTCTTGAATTGCAAAAAATCAATTATACTGGAAACATACGCGAATTCAGAAATATTATTGAACGATTGATCATTCTTGGACAGGAAAGAATTTCGGTGCAGGATGTAAAATCCTATACCAAATCTTCGAGCTGATGATGAGAACCGAATCTGATTTTATAGGACAAAGGGAAATTTCAAAAGATGCTCTTTGGGGAATTCATTCTCTTCGGGCTAAAGAAAATTTCCCCGACCAAACTCTTTTTCACAAAGAATGGTTTATGGCAATTGGCATCGTTAAACAAGCTTGCTACCAAACTTACAAGAGCTTTTTAAAAGCCATTCAAGAAAAATTTCCGAACAAACAATTTCCTTTTCAACTGATCGAAGCTAATTTAATCGACGAATTAGAGATAGTTGCTATTGAAATCAATTCAGGAAAATATTTTGACCATTTTATTGTCCCTGCAATTCAAGGGGGTGCCGGCACAAGCATCAACATGAATATAAATGAGATCATTTCGAATCGCACACTTCAAAAACTTGGGAAATCTGCAGGTTCCTATCAAGAAATCGATCCATTTGAACATGCCAATGTATTCCAATCTACAAACGATGTGATACCAACTTCGTTAAAAGTTGCTGCCATTCGTCTGTTGCAAGAATTGGAAGAGTCGATCAACTCTCTTCGCATGGAAGTAGAAAAGACAGAAAGTAAACATAGAAATGTATTGCGACAAGGCTATACTCAAATGCAAGCAGCAGTTCCTTCCTCGTACGACAAATTATTCAGCACATACAATAATGCTCTTTCCAGAGATTGGTGGAGAGTTTCAAAATGTTTCGAACGAATTAAAGAAGTAAATTTAGGAGGTGGAGCCATTGGGACCGGATTATCGATTCCTCGGTTTTTTATTATGGAAATAGTTCCAAACCTTCAAAAATTAACTGGTTTACCTATCACCCGATCAGAAAATCTATCTGATGCAACTGCAAATCAGGATTCTTTTGTTGAGGTACATGCCACACTTAAAGCACACGCCGTAAATTTGGAGAAAATGGTTTCCGATCTTCGTTTATTGGGATCTGATTTATTTGTGAACCGCGAAGTTTATTTACCGCAAAAACAGGTCGGCAGTTCTATTATGCCTGGGAAAATTAATCCGGTAATTCCTGAATTTGTGATTAGTGTTGCCCATAAGGTTTACGCAAATGATGTAATGATTAGTAACCTTTCGGGACAAGGATGTTTAGAGTTAAATGCTTATTTACCTTCCATTGGTCATGCTTTACTCGACAGCATTAAATTATTGATTGCTGCCAACAAAAGTCTTGCTGAAAATTTATTCCACAAATTGGAAATAAAACCCAGGCCAATTGAGGAAGGTATTTTAAAAAATCCATCGGTTGCAACTGTGTTATCGCCATATATTGGATATCACCAAGCAGCCAAGCTTGCCGAAGAAATGAAAACCAATCAACTCTCCATTCGTGATGCAAATGCCAAACTAAATTTGGTAACGGAAGAATTACTGAACAAACTAATTCATCCAGAAGAACTACTTAAAATGGGATTTAGAATTGGGGAAACTTTGAACAAATAGTTTATTACCAGATAACTGCTCATTGATAACTGACAACAGACAACTGATAAAATGGGAAGAGAAAGACGTCCTCATATTGGAATTTTTGGAAGAAGAAACAACGGAAAAAGTACTTTAATTAATTTTCTTGCAGGTCAAGATATTGCCATTGTCTCTGATGTTGCCGGAACAACAACTGATCCTGTTAAAAAGTCTTTTGAAATTACAGGATTCGGTCCTGTTATTTTGATTGACACCGCTGGTATTGATGACAATGGCGAACTGGGAGCTAAACGAATTACAAAAACCAATCAGACCATAAAAATTATAGATCTCGCTATTCTGGTTATCACTCAAAATACTTTTGGTGATTTTGAATTGGGTCTTATCGAAAAATTCAACCAGCAAAATGTTCCTTTTATAACTGTTCACAACAAAGAAGATATTGAGCTATTAAATCAGAAAACAACTGATTTATTATCCCAAAATGGATCGAAAGACATCCTCCATTTTTCCAATTGTAAAGCCAATATCGAACCTATTGTAAAAAGTATAAAAACAACTATTCCAGAATCGGCCTATACAACTCCTTCCCTTTTGGGCGATTTAATTTCATACGGCGATATTGTTCTTTTAATTACCCCTATTGATATTGAAGCACCTGAAGGAAGATTAATTTTACCGCAAGTACAGGCAATAAGAGATATTTTGGATAACGATGCAGTTTGCATTGTTTTAAAAGAGCGTGAAGTAGATTCTTTTTTGCGAAAAACAGGAATAAAGCCAAAGCTGGTTGTCACCGACAGTCAGGTGTTTTTAAAAGCAGGAGCTTCAATTCCTTCAGATATTGCTTTAACAAGTTTCAGTATTATGCTGGCACACTTTAAAGGAAACTTTAACGCCTACTTAAAAGGAACACCAAAAATCTCAGAACTTGTTGATGGTGACAAAGTTTTACTGCTAGAAAGTTGTACACACCACAGCTCTTGTGATGATATTGGAAGAGTGAAAATTCCTCGCTGGATTTCAAATTTCACCGGGAAAAAGCTAGATTTTGTTGTAACAGCTGGTTTGGATGAAATACCGGGAGAAATATCAGATTATGCTCTCTTAATTCAATGTGGCGGATGCATGATAACAAACAAACAGTTGGGTAATCGCCTTCAACCCGCAATTGATGCAGGAATACCTGTTACAAATTACGGAATGGCCATTGCTTACGTTCAGGGAATTTACAATCGTGCCGTGGCTCCTTTTGCCAAAACAGAAAATTCAAATACAGACTATCTTTAGCATTGCAGATAATAAGACTAACCGTAAGTCCAAAAAATATGAAAAATTCAATTTTAATATTTCTGTTCATCTTTACCAGTATTTTAAATGCCAAAGCACAGGAAAAAGAATTTATTTTATCAGGAATGATAGGTGGAATTCAGGACGAAACTCTTTTTCTTTATCAGGAAACTGGCGAAAACGTAGTTTTGCTTGATTCTGTAGTAACCAAAAATGGTGAATTTCAATTTTCAGGAAAAATGGAACATCCTTTTGTTGCTCAACTCGGATTATCTAAAAACAGAATCGCGAAGATTTTCTTATCCCCATCAAAAATGAATTTATTGGCTCACGAGAATGAATTCAAATATCGATTCCTCATTAATAAAGTTACTGGTTCCGAGGCACAAAATAGGTATGAAGATTATGAATCAAAACTGCAAAAAAATAATCAGGAAAAATTAAAAATAGCCAATGATCTTGAACTTCCTGAAGTATATTCCGATTCAATTAAAAAAAACACCTTACTTTCTGAATACAAAAGACTAAACAAATTCAAGAAAGAATATTTTCACAATTACGCATCCTCTCCTGTTGTATCCTATTTAATTTTTCAGGAATATTTTGGAGCCAAATGCAGTTTAGATGATGTAAAAGGATACCTAAAAACCCTTAATATAGCCAACCCAAATGGGATTTATGTGAAGAATTTAAATAAACGGGTTGAAACAATAGAACAAATATTTACCAGAAATGAATTGCCTGCCGTAAAGTCAAATACAATTACGGGGAAAGAATACAATTTTGCTGATCAAAAAGAGAAATATCACCTATTTTATATTTGGAGAGCGTGGACAGCCGATAAGAACGAATTGCATTATCAGGCTCTGAATCAATTGCAGATGAACTGCAAAGCCAATGGTATTAAATTGGTTAGTATAATTCGAAATTCTTCGTACAACATGACCCCAGTGGAGGGAACAAAAGAATGGAAACAATGGCGACCATTAGTTGATTCAACGCATGAATACATCGAAATAGAGAGTATCGACAACAGTGTTGATCTAATTAAATATCTCGATCGACAATCTCATGCTTTCCTAGTAAATAAAGAAGGCAAAATTCTATATCATCAAACCACTTTCAACACCAATTTACTGATATCTGAGTTGGCTAAATTTGTTTCGAAGCCTTAAAGATTATATTTTAGTTCTGATTAACTATATTTATCAATTCGTTACTAGAAACTAACAATAATTCTCTATGCCAGATAATTTACTGAAAGCCAAGGCTAATTTTGGTACTTTCCCTGTCTTCCTTACTGCTATTTCAACAATATTAGGTGCTATTTTATTCCTTCGTTTCGGTTGGGCTGTAGGAAATGTTGGTTTTATTGGTGTAATTGGAATTATTATTTTAGGACACATGGTCACCATCCCCACCGCAATGGCTGTGGCCGAAATTGCTACCAATCAAAAAGTATTGGGAGGTGGAGCTTACTATATTATTTCACGATCTTTTGGTTTAAACATTGGCGCCGCCATTGGAATTACCCTTTACCTATCACAAGCCATATCTGTTGCTTTCTATGTAATCGCATTCGCCGAGGCATTCGATCCACTTATTCAATGGCTTGCTGACAATTACGGTTGGCTAATCTACGATAAAAGAGCAATTAGCATTCCAACCATGACCTTGTTATCAGGATTATTCCTTAGCAAAGGTGCCAATATGGGCATGAAAGCATTGTATGTTGTTGTAGGAATTTTAGGAGTAGCTTTAGTGTTATTTTTTTTAGGATCACCCGATACTGCGCCAAGAGAGATTGTATTGGATGCTACTATTGATAATCCTAAAAGTTTCTTCTATGTTTTCACCATTGTTTTTCCTGCATTTACTGGTTTAGCAGCAGGTCTAGGCCTTTCAGGCGATTTAAAAAACCCTAGGAAATCGATACCTCAAGGAACCATCTGGGCAACAATTGCCGGACTTCTAATTTATTTGTTTGTAGCCTATAAATTCACCATATCTGCCAGTCCTGAAGATTTGGCTAGCGACCAACTTATCATGCGAAAAATTGCGATTTGGGGACCAATCATTCCAATTGGCTTGGCTGCAGCCTCAATATCATCCGCCTTAGGTTCTATTATGGTAGCACCTCGCACCCTGCAAGCAATTGGAATGGACGATATATTTCCTCAAAAAGGCTTTAACAAATGGCTAAAAACAGAAAATAAAAAGAACAACGAACCAATTAATGCTTCTGTTATATCAATAATCATTGCATTTGTATTTGTTTTTATTGGTGATGTAAATTTTGTTGCTCAAATTATATCGATGTTCTTTATGGTTACTTACGGCGCTATTTGCCTTATTTCCTTTCTGGAACATTTTGCTGCAGACCCTTCATATCGTCCAACATTCCGTTCTAAATGGTATTTATCCTTATTGGGTGCCATGCTTTCTTTTTGGATCATGTTTCAAATGAACATGAGCTACGCCATACTATCTTTATTGATAATGGGGGCTATTTATTACGGCATTAACGTAAGCACAAAAGAGCAAAGAGGACTTGCGAAACTATTTAGAGGTGTTGTGTTTCAATTGAGCAGATACTTACAAATATTTGCCCAAAGAGCCGAAAAAGGTGATCGTGAATTAAGTTGGAGACCCTTTGCTATCTGTATTTCCGAAGATTCGTTTAAACGCCGTTCGGCCTTCGATTTACTTCGATGGATTTCCTATAAATACGGATTTGGCACCTATATTCATTATTTGGAAGGTTACTTGAACGAAGAAACCAACCTTGAATCGAAAAAAGTAATGACCCGCCTAATTAATCTGGCATCGGGAAGCAAAAACAGAGTTTACCTCGATACAATCATTAGTCCTTCAATGACTTCTGCAATTGCTCAAGTAATGCAGCTATCGGGAATTTCAGGCACAGGTTACAATACCATATTATTTGAATTCTCGCGAACTAAACCTCAGCGATTGAACTATGTTATTGACAATTACAATTTGCTGAAATCCACCGATTTTGACGTTTGCATTCTAAATACATCTTACAAAGGATTTGGTTATCACAAAGAAATTCATGTTTGGATTGGTGCTGAAGATCTTGAAAATGCAAACTTGATGATTTTACTTGCTTACATTATTCAAGGACATCCAGATTGGAAAAAAGGAACAATAAAGATTTTTGCAATATATCCTGAAGATCAACTAGATGCTCAGAAGGAAAAATTACTGGGACTGATAAAATCTGGTAGACTACCAATCTCACCAAGCAATGTTGAACTTATTAATGCCAACTATGCAAATAAAAAACATGTAATCATACAACATTCAATGGATGCTGATTTAAGTATTCTTGGATTTAATCATGAAGATGTTGAAAAGGAAGGTGCCGAATTATTCACTGGCTTCGAAGACATGGGAAATATTCTCTTTGTGAGTTCATACAAAGAAAAAAATATTAAATAATGGTCGATTTTATAAAAGTTACTGATGATTTAGGACGCGAGGTAAATATTCCTTTCCCTCCTAAAAGGATAATTTCCACAGTGCCTTCAACAACGCAGTTTTTGTTTGATTTAGGATTAGGAGATCGAGTTATTTCCAAAACCAAATTTTGTAAATACCCAACAGATAAAATTGCAAGACTACCTAATATTGGAGGAACAAAAGATTTATACATTGATAAAATCAGGTTGTTGGATCCGGACCTAATATTAGCCAACGAAGAGGAAAACACCAAGACACAAATAGAAGAATTGGGTGAAGAATTTCCTGTTTATGTATGCAAAGTTCGGAATTACGACGAAGCTCTTCAAAACATTCTGAATACAGGGAAAATTTTGGGTGCCGAGCCAAAATCATTTGAAATTGCCAATCAAATTCACTCGGATTTTGCACAATTGTCAATCCATAAAACTTCACAAACGGTACTATACTTAGTTTGGAAAGATCCATATATGGCGATTGGGAAAGACACATTTATTAATTCGATGATTGAAAAATGTGGATTTATTAATGCGATTGAAGATACCACATCAAGATACCCCAAACTAGACGCTGAAAAAATTCAAAATATAAATCCTGATCTGATCTTTTTATCATCAGAACCATTTCCTTTTAATCAGAAACATATTCAAGAAATTCAGAAGCTTTTGCCAAATTCCAAAATTGAACTTGTTGATGGTGAAATGTTTTCTTGGTTTGAATCTCATCTGCTGAAAGCAGCACAATACCTAAAAGAGTTAACACAAAAAATCAACTCTTGAAACAAGTAAAAATCATTACGATAATTCTTACTATTTTTGTTTAGTATTTAAAATATATTTAATGGAACGCATTGCAATATTTCCGGGCTCATTTGACCCATTTACTGTAGGACACGAATCAATTGTAACCAGAGCATTACCTCTCTTTGATAAAATCATCATATGTATCGGATACAATTCTGAAAAAAAGCAGTTTTTCCCTATCGAAAAGAGGATACAATGGATAAAGGAGGCATTTGAGAACAATCCCAAGATTGAGGTAGAAACTTTTAGCGGATTAACGGTTGAATATTGCCAATCTAAAAATGCAAAATTTATACTGCGCGGACTTAGAACAGCAGCTGATTTTGAATACGAAAGAGCCATTGCACAAATCAATAAAAAAATGGTTTACGAATTGGAATCCATATTTCTGTTAACCACTCCAGAGCATACACCTATAACTTCTACAATTGTAAGAGATATCATCCGACACGGTGGAAATGCGGCTCAATTTTTACCCAAAGTAAAAGATCCTGAAGCCTATAATTACAAATAATAGCCATATGTCTAAATTCGTCAAGTTACTTGTCTTTATTTCGATTCTAGTTGGTGCCTGGATGCTTATTGCTCCAAATTACCTTCGCACCAGTCTAATTTATTGGTATGCCAATATTGATGATTATACCATATTTGAAAACAAGGAAGTTTCGGTAGAAAATGGTGTCGACTGGTCGGAAGACGCAGAATATAACGAATATGTGCTAGACTCTATCGATAGAGCTTATATTGAAGATCACGAAACTATCGCTTATTTAATTATTCAAAATGGCGAAGTTTTATATGAAGAATATTGGGATGGATACGATACAGAATCACTTTCAAATATCTTTTCGGCAACCAAAAGTGTTGTTAGCCTACTAATTGGCATAGCTATTGATCAAGGAAAAATTAATTCGATAAATGATCCAATCGGGAAATATCTTAAAGAATTTTCTCAAGATGAACGTGGCGATATAACTATTAAAAACCTGCTTACCATGAGTTCTGGTTTGGATTGGGATGAAACATACAGTAGTCCTTCATCAATTACAACCAAAGCCTATTATGGCAAAAATTTAAGAGAAGTTACAACCAATCAAAAATTAGTTGAAAAACCCGGGTTTCGCTTCAGGTATCAAAGCGGTAACACGCAATTATTGGCTTTTATAGTGGAAGAAGCAACCGGTGAAACAATTGCCAAATATGCCGAACGCATGCTTTGGAAACCAATGCAAGCCACACAGGCAGCTTTGTGGAGCGTAGATAAAAAAGATGGCGATGAAAAAGCATTTTGTTGTTTCAATACAAATGCAAGAGATGCGGCTCGTTTCGGACAACTGGTTTTAAACAAAGGAAGTTGGAATGGTGTGCAATTGGTGTCAGAAAATTATATTATGGAAGCAACAAAAGCTGCTTCTTACCTTTTAAATGAAGATAAAACAGAAGCTTTAAATTTCTATGGCTTTCAGTATTGGGTTCTTCCTTATGCAAAAATAAATATTCCATACATGAGAGGACATCGCGGTCAGTATATATATAGTATTGCTGAAAAAAATGCGGTTGTTGTTCGTTTAGGAAAACAGAAAGACAAAACTAAACAGGGGCAGATCACTTTGGATATTCCAAGATACATCGACATCGCTCTGAAGATCATCAAGTAAATCCATCACTAATCGTTTGCCCAAATGAAAATATTTCTAGTATTGATTTTGTCACTTACCTCAATTTATGCCTGTTTGGCAGAGAATGTGCGAATATATGGTACAAATACAAGTTATGCAGGATCAAAAATTGAAATTAAGCATCACACCAATGTATTTACCTATTCCGAAAAAGCAATAACAGAATTTGAAGTTTTGGCAGACGGTAGCTTTTCGATTAATTTGGATGTGAACGAAGTTACTTTGGTATTTCTGCCTCTTGGTGTCTACAAAGCCTATTTGTATTTAGAGCCAAACAAAGAGTACGAAATAAAATTACCTCCTAAAAAAGATTTATCTCCTGTTCAAAAACTAAATCCTTTTTTTGAGAAAGAAGAGCTTTTAATTGGCGTTGCGAATGCCGACCAAAAAGATATCAATATCCTAATTCGTAAACTTGACGACAAGATTGATTCCTTTATTAATCAGAACT
>JBFFMG010000047.1:0-15718 GCA_041554215.1 Labilibaculum sp. | reverse complement strand
CACCCTCTTTTCTGTTTTTTCAGGAACTCATTCACTCTTTCTTCACTATTAATTTAAATAGAAAGTAAAAGTCAGAACTTCTGTTAGAGACTATATTTTTCTGCTTGTAATTTCTTCATTAATTAAGAATACTGTTTTTGAAAACACATAAATAATTGGTGATAAAATAAACGGAACTGCAACAAGTGAAAGTAATCCTAAATTAATTGTTGAGATTAATATATATTCATAAACATAATAGTAGCATTATTCTTAATGTTATCAATGCAACTTTAATTGTTTTGGCCTCCATTTGAAGTTGTTCAATGCTTATTGTTTTTAAGTCTTCTTCTTTTATTATAAATTTCATATTCGACATTTTACTATTTCAATTTTTTCTACTAATAAGTTTATTTTTGCTTCTAAACTTAAAGAGAATGTTCTGGAATAACTTTCTGAAAACTTTAATATCAGTAAAGATTTTTCGTAATAATTTAGACTTGTTTCTTGATCGCCTTTAGCAAAATTCAATTCTCCTTCGGCAAAGAAAAGTTCAGATAATATTTTTAAATGATCATTTGTGTAATTGTGCCCGGTCAATAAATCATCGGTTAGTTTTTCTTTTGAAATATTTCTGAAAAAAGAAGCATCCTCCTTTAAAAAATCCCGATAAGCATTTCCCAATATTAGATTGGCTTGCTCTGAATCACCGTTTTTAATTAGACCTAGAATTCGTGCAATAATTTCAGCTATCATCTGAATCATTTTCATTATGAAATCTTTCTGGTGCATAATATTTAGTTAGAGTGATTTGTTTAACAGTTGTAAAAATAATCATAAAAAATTGGGAAGTATAATGATTTTGTTTTTTGTTAATCAGTAGTGTTTTTGTAAATTCGAATTTTGCAAAGTATATCAACTGAACTGCATTCTGTAGTCCAGAATTGGATCATTAAAGTTTGTTATTATGTCATATATTGATCAATGTCAGAATTTGAAATTGGCTTTTGATAGAGGAGAGTTTGAAATTGACGATATGGAATTTGTTGAGTATCAATTTAATTCTTTAGCACACGATATTTTACCGGGTAAAACCAATTATTATTGTGCGAGTCATCAATTGGATCTTATCGAGAATGTGCTATTAGATAATGAAATTGGGGAAATACAGGATGATGTTCATATTGAGGATGTTATAGTTGAGGAAAATCAAAATTTCACTTATAAGATATTAAAACCAAAGGGGAATAATTCCGTTAAAAAGGTCACGTTTATTTTTCATGGGTTTAATGAAAAGACATGGGATAAATATTTGCCTTGGGGGCAGGCTATTTGTGAGAGAACGCAAAGTGCAGTGGTCTTTTTTCCAATAGCATTTCATATGCAACGTGCACCAAAGCATTGGAGCGATAAAAAGGCAATGTTTGAATTAAGTAAGAAACGCAAAGCTCAATTTCCAAATGTCATTGGTTCATCCTTGTCGAATGTAGCTATTAGTATGAGGCTTCATTCCAAACCGCAAAGATTTATTTGGTCTGGTTTGCAAACTTATTACGATATAATTCAGTTTATCGAAGAGTGTAAAAGTGGTAAGCATGAGTTAATTGATAAGAATTTTAGCTTTGATATTTTTGCTTATTCTATTGGTGGTTTTTTGGCTGAAATTCTGAAATTAACGAATTACAAAAATTATTTTAGTGAAACTAAATTGTGTTTGTTTTGCAGTGGTGCTGTATTTAATCGTTTGTCACCAGTTTCTAAATTTATTTTAGATAGTGAAGTTAACGTTGCTTTGTACTCCTATTTGGTTGAACATTTTAATAGTTTTTTAAAGAAAGATGAGCTTTTACATCATTACATTGAAGAAGATCATTTGGAAGGAAAGGTATTTCATACCATGTTGGAGTACAAGTATATGAGGCTTTTTAGGGAAACTTTATTTAAAAAAGTAGAAAATCAAATTTATGCCATTGCATTAAAAGGAGATTCTGTTTTTCCATCATATGAAATTGAGAATACCTTAAAAGGAGCGTCTAGGGATATTAATATTGTTGTTGAGGAACTAGATTTTCCTTTTTCGTATTCACATGAAAATCCTTTCCCTACGAATAAGCAGGAGTCGCAGAGAGTTGAGGAAAGTTTCGATATTGTTTTTAATAAAGTTTGTGAGTTTTTTAATAGGCAATAAATACTGAGATGAAAAGACAACAAGAAAATTCGATTGCGCTGCTAATTATCGACATGCAGAAAGGCTCGTTCACGATGGCAACACCGCGTTTTGATACGACGGGAGTTGTGAAGCGAATCAATCAATTAGCTGCACGATTTCGTGAACAGGGGAACCCGGTAATATACATTCAGCACAATGGCTCAAAACAAAATTGTTTTGTGCCTAATACAGAAGAATGGGAGATTCTGGATGAACTAATTATTGTGGAATCGGATTTGGTGGTATATAAAACTGCGAATGATTCTTTTTATGAAAGTGAGCTGGAGGAGAAATTGAAAGTGCTAAATGTAAAGGAATTGGTGATTACTGGATGTGCTACAGATTTCTGTGTAGAATCCACAATTCAATCAGCATTGGTTAAGAATTTTAATATTACTGTAGTTAAAGATGCTCATACAACGGCGGATCGACCTCATTTATCAGCAGAGAAAGTAATTGAACACTACAATTGGGTTTGGAGCGATATGATTCCTACAGGAGGAAAGCTCGAAGTGGCTGGAGTTGAAAGCGTATTAAGTAAGTTAAAGTGATTTCTGCTTAGATTTTGCTTGTTTAGAATAAAAAACAGAACTTTAAATCATGAAAATGAAAATCACAGATACAACGGCACTTTTACTAATCGATCTTCAGAAAGGATTTGAGGATATTGAGTATTGGGGTGGAGGAAGAAATAATCTTGGAGCAGAAGAAAATGCTGCTGAAATTTTGAAAGTTTGGCGTGAGAATAACTTGCCATTATTTCATATTAAGCATTGTTCTAAAAATCTGGACTCACCTTTGGCTGAAGGAAATCCGGGAAACGATTTTCTCGAATTAACCAAACCCACAGAGGGTGAAATTGTGATTAAAAAAAATGTGAATTCGGCATTTATTGGTACAAATTTAAAAGAACTGCTGGATGAAAAAAAGATCTCAAAACTTGTTATTGTTGGCTTAACAACAGATCATTGCATTTCGACCACGACACGAATGGCCGGTAATTTTGGCTATGAAACTTACTTAATTGAAGATGCCACAGCCACATTCAATAAGATTGGTTTTAATGGTGAAAAATTTTCCGCTCAGCTTATTCACGATACAGCCTTGGCGAGTTTACATGAAGAGTTTGCAACTGTTTTAATCACAGATAAGTTGCTGAATTCTTTATAATAATATTTTTTTTTATTCTGTTTTTAACGCATGAAACAAAATTTCTACTGGATGTAAGGCTTCTCGTTCTGTTTCATCTTTAATTTGATGACGGCATGAGGTTCCAGATGCTGCTAATAATGTAGTTGCAGGAGTTTTCCTAACTTCGGGAAGCAGTACTAATTCACCAACTTTTTTGCTTAATTCGTAATGTTCTTTTTCGTATCCAAACGATCCGGCCATTCCGCAACATCCTGATTGAATTTCAATAGAGGTGTAGTTCTCAGGAAAGCTTAGAATCTCTTTTATAGGTAAAGATGAGGCAAGAGCCTTCTGATAACAGTGCGTGTGGAATTTTACTTCTTTTTTTTCGGAGGTGAATTGTTCCTTTTTAATGGTGCCATTTTTCATTTCCTGAAACAAGAATTCCTCAATTGTGAAGGTGTATTTTGCCAATCGTTTAGCATCATTCACCATATTTGGCGTTACTAATTCCGGATATTCATCACGAAAAGTGAGAATTGCAGAGGGTTCTATCCCAATAAGCGGACTTTTTTCTGAAATAAGATCTTTCATTAAATTCACATTTTTAATAGCAAGGTATTTGGCTTTTTTCACCAATCCTTTCGATAAATAAGTTCTGCCACTTTCTTCGTGTTTTGGAATAATAACCTGATAATTCAGGTGTTCAAGCAATTGAACTGTTTTGATACCAATTGGAGTATCGTTGTAGTTTGTAAATTCATCTGCAAATAAATATACTTTCTTTTTGCCTGATTCTTTTTCGGATGAAGAATGCCATTTTCGAAGTGTTGTTTTGTGCAGCTTGGGAATGCTTCTTTCTTCAGCAAAACCCAAATTCTTTTTTACTATTTTACCAATTACCGGGTGTTGATTCACATAGTTGAATAGGCTGGGAGCATAACTTCCAAGCTTATTTATTTTAGTGATGTTGGCAATTAGCTTACTTCTAAGTGGAATCGGATTTGAATCGTAATATTGTTGTAGAAATTCGGCTTTTAGCTTGGCCATATCCACGCTCGAAGGGCATTCCGATTTGCAAGCCTTGCACGACAAGCATAAATCTAAGATGTCATATAATTCCTTGTGATTGAATGGATTAATTTTAGTTGAGTCAGTCAGAAATTCACGAAATAAATTGGCGCGTGCTCTGGTTGTTAGCTTTTCGTCAAGAGTAGCTTGGTAACTTGGACACATTCCTTTGCCAGTAATATGCGTGTTTCTACAATCGCCAGATCCGTTGCAACGTTCTGTAGCACGAACAATTCCCATATCGTTAGAGAAATCGAAATAAGTTTGAATCTCGCGGGTTTTCTGATTGGGTTCGTATCGCAAATGCGTATTCATTTTTGGAGTATCAACAATTTTACCAGGATTAAAAATGTTGTTGGGATCCCAGCAATGCTTGATGTCTCGTAAAAGTTGATAGTTTTTTTCTCCAATCATAATGGAAATAAACTCACCGCGAAGTCTGCCATCTCCGTGTTCTCCACTTAAAGAACCATTGTACTTTTTAACCAGTTTAGCAGAATCCAAACCTATGGCATGAAATTTCTCCTGATCTTTAGCATCCTTTAAGTTTAAAACAGGACGCATGTGAATTTCTCCGGTTCCAATATGTGCATGAAAGATGCATTGTATCTCATGCTTTTTCATTAAATTCTTAAAATCGGCAATGTAATCGTATAATACTTCAGGATTTACCGAAGTATCTTCAATTAAGGAAACGGGCTTAGCATCACCTTTCATATTAGATAATATTCCCAGAGCTGATTTACGTAAATCCCATACTCTGGTGATATTTTGGGAACCCGAAACAATTGGGAAATGATAACCCAGTTTATTCTCACGAAATTCAGCTTCCATTTCCTGAGCGATTTTCTCAATTTCACTTTTAGATTCTCTGGCAAATTCAATAATTAAAAGTGCACCTGGATTTCCTTCCAAAAAGAATCTGTTTTTTGCTTGTGTAATATTTCCCTCTGTTAATTTCAGAATCTGATCATCCATTAATTCGACAGCACCCGGGTGATATTTCAATGCAATTAGATTGCCTTTGATTGCTTCTTCCAAATTTTCAAAATGGGCGCAAATCAATGCTTTTTCCTTAGGTGGAACCGGAACCAGATTTAATTTTATTTCGGTTGTGAAAGCCAATGTTCCTTCAGATCCTGCTAACAGTTGACTAAAATTAAAAGATTTTCCTGTTGGATTAAAAGGAGTGGAGGCTGCAAGTATGTCAATGGCATACCCGGTATTTCTTCTTTTTATTTTTGGGTCGGGATATTCTTTTGCTATCGCTTTCTGATTTTCATCAGATGAAAGAATTTTATTTATTTGTTGATACAATTTTGATTCTAAGCCATTATTCTCATTGCATTTATTTTGAAATTCGGCATTGTTTAAAGATGAAAAAACAGCTTTGCTGCCATCACTCAAAATGCAACTTACTTCAAGAGTATGATCGCGGGTGCTTCCATATATAATAGAATGCGATCCGCAAGAATTGTTTCCTAACATTCCTCCAAGCATACATCGACTGCTGGTTGAGGTTTCGGGACCAAAAAATAAGCCGTAATTTTTTAAATACAGATTCAATTCGTCAAGAATAACTCCGGGTTGCACTCGAACCCAAGCTTCCTCTTTGTTTACTTCAATAATTTTAGTGAAGTATTTAGAAATATCAACCACAATTCCATCACCAACTACTTGTCCAGCTAAAGAAGTTCCTGCTGCTCTAGGTATTAGTGGTAAATTTTTATCAGAAGCAAATCGAATAAGATGTTGTAAGTCACCTTCTGTTTTAGGATAAGCAACAGCAACAGGCAGAACTTTATATGCAGAAGCATCGGTAGCATATATAAGGCGCGTAGTCATGTCACGAAGTAGTTCACCTTCCATTTTTGCGTGAAGTTCCTCAAGGAGAGTGTCTTGTTTCGTAGATTTAATAGAATTGTTATGATTGGTGTGACTGAATCTCAAAAATTGAAATTACATTAATATTTTAAAATGTGTACTTATTGAGAATGAATATTTATAAAAAAAAACAAATAAAAACAGTAAAAAATTATTGGTTTAGGAATCTAAAGTTTACGTTTTATTCATACTTTTGCAAAGTCGAGATTACAAAACTGATTAAAATACTGAACACCAATGGATTTATTGCAGAGGATTAAGGAGAATGCGCGTTTAAGCTGTAAAACAATTGTTTTACCAGAAGGAACAGAAGAAAGAACTTTACAGGCAACAGATATTATTTTAAGTGAAAAAATTGCTAAAATAATCCTGATTGGTAACCCTGAAGAAATTGCTTCTGAGGCAGCTCGCTTAAATTTGAAAAATATCGGAGAGGCGATAATTGTTGATCCTAAAAATCATGACAAAATGGAAGCTTATGCTGAAATTTTGGTTGAATTAAGGAAGAGTAAAGGAATGACAATGGAAAAAGCCATGGTATTGGTTCAAGATCCTTTGTACTTAGCAACTTTAATGATTAAAGCTGGTGATGCGGATGGCGAAGTTGCTGGAGCTTTAAATGCTACTGGTGATGTATTACGTCCTGCGTTTCAGATCATTAAAACAATGCCTGGTATTTCTGTAGTATCTGGTGCATTTATCATGATTTTAAAGGATAAAACATTTGGGGATAATGGAATGATGGTATTTGCAGACTGTGCAGTTCATCCTAATCCTACAGCAAGTGAATTGGCTGAAATTGCAGTGGCAACCGCAAAAACTACAAAAGCAATTGCCAAAATGGAACCACGTGTAGCCATGTTAAGTTTCTCTACTATGGGATCGGGTAAGCACGAAATGGTTGATAAAGTTGTTGAAGCTACTCGTATTGCAAAAGAAATGGCACCTGAATTTCAAATTGACGGTGAAATGCAAGCTGATGCAGCAATTGTTGAGGCAATTGGTACACAAAAAGCTCCAAATAGCAAAGTTGCAGGTAGAGCAAATGTACTTGTATTCCCAACATTGGAAGTTGGAAATATTGCTTATAAATTGGTTCAGCGTTTGGCAGGAGCAGAGGCAGTAGGTCCTATTTTGCAAGGAATGGCCGCCCCAATCAACGACTTGTCAAGAGGTTGCTCAGTAAGCGATATTGTAAACTTGGTTGCAATAACAGCAAATCAGGCTGCTGGATTATAATAAAACAAATATCAAACTAAATAATAAAATAAAATTCTAATGAACGTTCTAGTTTTTAATTGTGGTAGTTCTTCTTTAAAGTATCAGTTGCTGAGTATGGGTGATGAAGCCACTTTGTTGGCGAAAGGTCTTGTTGAAAGAATTGGTCTTAAAGAAGGTATTTTATCTCACAAGCCTGAGGGGAAGAGCAAGTTTGAGCTTGTACAAGATATTCCAAATCATGGAGTTGCGATTGATCTTGTGTTGAAAGCTCTTGTGAATCCTGAGCATGGTGTAATTGCTGATCTTAAGGAAATTGATGCAGCGGGTCATCGTGTAGCTCACGGAGGAGAGTATTTTAAGGATAGTGCAATTATTAACGAAAAGACGAAAGAGCAGATTGCTGCATGTTGTGAATTAGCACCTCTTCATAATCCTGCTAACTTAGAAGGAATTCTTTCAATGGAAAAACTACTTCCAGGTATTCCTCAGGTAGCTGTTTTCGATACATCATTCCATCAAACAATTCCACCTGTTGCATTTATGTATGGATTACCTTATGACTGTTACGAAAAACTTCGTGTTCGTAAATATGGTTTTCATGGTACAAGTCATAAATTTGTTGCAAACAAAGCTTGTGACATTTTGGGTTGGAACATTGAGGATAAGAAAATTGTTAGCTGTCATTTAGGAAACGGAGCCTCTGTTTGTGCTATTGATGGTGGCAAATCTATTGAGACTTCAATGGGATTTACTCCAAATGAAGGGTTGCTAATGGGAACACGTACAGGTAATCTTGACTTGGGAGCATTACTTTTTATTGCTGAAAAGAAAAATCTTTCAATAGATGAAACAAACAAATTAATCAATAAGCAAAGTGGACTTGCTGGTATTTCTGGTATTTCTTCTGATATGCGAGATTTGGAGATTGCTGCTGAAGGCGGTAACAAAAGAGCTCAATTGGCTTTGGATATGTTTGCATATAGAGTGAAACGTTTTGTAGGATCATACATTGCTTCTATGGGTGGTGTTGATTTGGTAATATTTACAGGTGGAATTGGAGAAAATGATTCAGTTTCCCGTGAGAAAATTGCTAGTGATTTTGGATACCTAGGTCTTGATTTTGATTCAGAGGTGAATAATGGATTACGAGGTAAAGATGCAATCATTTCTAAAGAAGGATCAAAAGTAAAAGCCATGGTAATTACCACAAACGAAGAGTTGGTAATTGCATCGGATACTCAGCGTCTTTTAAAAGCATAAATTTATTTTTAATATAATAGGAAAGAAAGCTCTGTCGTTCGACGGAGCTTTTTTTATTATTGTAAAAAAACACTACCTTCTATTTTTTATAAATAGCTTTATTGATTAATAAAATTAACCTTTTAGAGTTTTTTTTTTTGAAACAAAATATCCTGATTATCGTTTAGGCAGAGGTATTAATTAAGTAGTAATTATTTGTTGTTGTTGTAAATCCAAACTAATCAATGATTAGAACAAGCATATTCTCAATTAGAAATTTTCTTATTTTCTTATTCGTCTTGTGTTCTTTATTTTCTAAAGGACAAAGAACGAATTTTCGATTTTATCAATACAATAAAGAGAACAAACTAAATGAAGAATTTGTTAAATCCATTCAGCAAGATTCTTTGGGGACATACTATTTTGCGACAGATCATGGTGTTTTGTTCTTAAGTAATGATCATTTTATTCCATTTACTATTCCAGAAGGGAATTCAGGCTACTTTAAAGAATTGTTTAAAAGGACGAATGGTGATCTTTTAGCTGTTTCTGATGATGCGATCTATAAGCTAACAAATTCACGAGAGCAACCTAAAATCGAGTTGTTTATTGAATGCAATATTACTCCATCTAAACCTAAGTATCCTAAACATTTATTTGAAGATTCAAAAAATGATTTATGGATTTCTGATTATAATCATATCTATAGATATCAGGAAGGAATTGTTGAAAAATACAAGATGGATGAAAAAAACATGACTTCATCTTATGCCAGATCTTTTCAGTTTTTGGAGTGTAATAATGGAAATTTAATTGCTATCTCTCAGAAAGGATGGTTTTATGTGTTCGATTCTCAACGAAATGAATTTATAGAGTCTGATTTTAATCTTAATCTCACTATTCATTCGTCTTTTAAAATAGGCAGTAACGAATTTTTAATAGGTACTTCTGAAGGAGTTATTAAAATCATTTTCGATTCTAAAGGGAAAGTCATCAGGAGTGAAGTAATTATAGATAATATTATTGTATCCTGTTTTGAAAGAATTTCGGAGAATAAAATTTTATTGGGTACATGGTTTCAGGGATTGGTGGAACTTGATATTACTGATAAATATTCAATTTCTCCTGTAGGAGGTTTTTCATTTATTACAATCAACGATATCTTTTTGGATGATTTTGGGAAGTATTGGTTATCAACAAATTCGGGAGCTGTTATTATGGAAAAGCAGTTTTTTTCATCTCAATTTACAGCAGCCAATTCGGAATATATTAGATCTATTTGTCTTACTGATAATGGAAAAATAAATTTTGCTGGCCCTAAAAATATTTTTAATATAAATAGAAAAGGTGACATTGAGAGTTTGCCAATCGATTTTGAGGGATCGTTAATTGTTTTTAAGACTTTTGGAGATTTAACATTACTAGGTACAGAGCAAGGTCGGTTGCAGGTTTTTAAAGGTGAAAGCTTACTTTTAAATTTAGATCTTTCTGGTCAGGCAATTACTAGTATTCAAGTTGCTTCGGAGGAAATTGTTTGGGTGGTGGCCAACAAAGAATTGTTTAAAATTAATATTTCTACGGGTCAGATTAAGAGTTATCTTGATGCGTTTCAAGGAAAACGAATCGTACAGGATATTTGTTTAGACACGAATCAGAATCTTTATATAGGTGGCCAATTTAAACATTCTTATTTGTTTAAATATGATTTTGATAAGAATGAAATTTTTAATGTTAGCCTGCCAATTTCTTTTGCAATTAGTGATGACTTTTGGGTAATCGATCTGGAATTGGATCAGGACACTTTGTATATGGGCACCTCAGAAGGTTTGTTAAAATACACAGGAACGGGTATTGAGAGAATTAATTTTGGGGAAGCATCAAATGGTGAGGTTAATTCGATTGCTATTGACAAGCAGCATTCATTATGGTTTACAACGAGCAAAGGCGTTGTTTGTAAACGAAAAGCGGAAATTTCTTTATTTACACCAGATCAAGGATTGCCTTCAAAAACAATCACAAATCGTAATTTGGTTGTCGACTCACAAAATACATTATGGGTAGGAACTACTAATGGTATCGCTTTTGCAAATATTTCTGATTCAATTTTGTCTACACCCATTCCAATTGTTTATTTGGCAGATAAAGAAAACGAAGTGATACTACAAAACAGTTCCGTTTCGATGCTAGCGAATGCGATGTTATTATTGGATGTTGTTGCCAGTATTTATCCTCAAAAACAAAATAAGTTTCAGTTTTGTACAGTTAAAAGTTCTCAGGAACATGTTATTTGGAGAGATTTATCTGCCAAAAATCAGATTTTAATATCAGACCTCAAACCAGGAGAATATCAGATTTGTATTCGAGGAAAGCATGAAGGAAATTTTACTTGGAGCGAACATTGTGTTATTCATCTTTCGGTAGAGCAGTTGTGGTACTTAAGGTGGTATACTATTGCAATCGAATTTTTATTAGTAGTTCTAATAATTATTGCAACAAATGAATACAGCAAAAGAAGGACTCAGAAGAATTTATTGGAACTGGAGAAAATAGTATCGGAAAGAACGATTCAACTGCAAAGTGCGAATGAAAGCTTGTCGTCGGCAAATGTTGCGAAAGATAAATTCCTATCGATAATTGCCCACGATTTAAGAAATCCTTTTAATGCTATTCGAGGTTTCTCCAAGATTCTCTTAAAAGACTCTGATATTTTATCGGAAGATGAAAAAAATGAGTTGATTGAAACCATTTATAGAAGTTCTGATGATACATTCAAACTGTTGGAAAGTTTGTTGGAATGGGCTAATGTACAAAAGGGTAATTTTAAATTGAATGTGGAAGAGTTTGATTTAAAGAATCTTTTGGAGAAGAATATCGGGATTCATAAAAGTTTAGGTTTGCTAAAAGGCTTACATGTAATTGGAGAATTCGATAGCGTGACTGTTAAAGCAGACAAGGCTATGATAGATACCGTTATTCGTAATTTATTGTCGAATGCAATTAAATTTTCCTTTCCGGGGCAAACAATCGAATTAAAGTCATACACGAAGAATGGCAATGTTGTGATTCATGTTTCGGATCAGGGGATTGGGATGACAGAAAAGCAGTTGGAACAACTTTTTAAAATTGATACCGTGTTTACTAGTGAAGGTACGGCTAATGAAACAGGCACAGGTTTTGGGTTAATGCTCAGTAAAGAATTTGTAGAACTTAATGGCGGTAAAATTTGGGCAGAGAGTGTTAAAGATAAAGGAACTAGTTTCTTCTTTTCAATTCCGAAAATAAAATAATTCGCTTTCTTGCAACTTGCAATCTGAAATGCAAACAAGTCTGATTGAGATTATTTGTAGCTTTCGACGTCTTGATTTGAAACAATTCGTAATTATTTTCTATTTTTGCCTTACAACTTAAACAATAGGGATTTTTTCCTGAAACACACTCACTAAAAATATTGAAAATGATTACACGTTTGGATCAAATTATTGATGTTCTTAAAAGCAATAAAAAAAAGCGTTTGGTAGCTGCTTATGCCAATGATTCTCATACAATCGGAGCGGTTTATGATGCCATTCTGCACGGAATTGTTGATGCTACCTTGGTTGGTGACAAGGAAACTATTGAGAGAACTTGTGCCGAACACAATTTTGATAGTAGCAAGTTTACTATTGTACATGAGCCAGATGAATTGAAAGCAGCACAAAAATCCGTTGAGTTAATCAATAAGGGTGAAGGTGATATGATTATGAAAGGTCTGGTAAGTACGGATAAATACATGAGGGCAATTCTAAACAAAGAAACAGGATTGATGCCTCCAAAAGCAGTTTTGAGTCATGTTACTGTTATGGAAAACCCTAATTATCACAAATTACTGGTAGTGAGTGATGTTGCTGTTATTCCTCAGCCAGATTTAGATCAGAAAATTGCCTTAACAAATTATGTGATAAATGTTGCGCGTGCTTTGGGTATCGAAAAGCCTAAGGTTGCCTTAATTGCAGCTTCGGAACAAGTTCTTCCTAAGATGCAGGCATGTGTTGATGCAGCTATTATTTCGAAAATGGCAGATCGAGGACAAATTAAAAATGCTTACGTTGATGGTCCTTTGGCTATTGATGTTGCTATCGATAAAGAATCGGCAGAGATTAAGAAATTAGATTCGATGGTTGCAGGCGATGCTGATTGTATGGTATTTCCGAATATTGAAGCGGGTAATGTATTCTACAAGGTGAATACCAAATTGGCAAATGCTGAGCTGGGAGCAATGGTCGTTGGTGCAAAATGTCCTGCAATTTTATCATCTCGTGGAGATAGCGTGAAAACCAAATTGTATTCTATCGCATTGGCAGCTTTGGTGGCTTCAAAATAAGGAACAAGTACTAGGCAGCAAGTGCAACGGACGTTTTGTCTTGGTTCTTGCTGCTCATTCTTACATCTCATATCTAACTTTTAAATTATCAAAAAAAATGTCCCCAATACGTTCCCTCGATCAAATGGTTGATCATCTTCGCGAAAGCGGAAAGAAAAAGAAAATAGCTGTTGCTTATGCCCAGGATCCCAATACGATTGGAGCAATTGCCAAAGCCATAGGAGAAGGCTTTGTAGATGCGGTAATGATTGGCGATGAACTTGAAATAAGAAATAAAGCCAAAGAGGAGGGAATCAATCCTAATATATTTACCATTGTTCATATTCCTAACGATGTTGCAGCTACTGCAGAAGCAGTTCGTATGGCTCGTGCCGATGAGGTGGATGTTGTAATGAAAGGATTGGTTGGAACGGATAAGTTTTTGAAAGCGGTTTTAAACAAGGAACATGGTTTATTGCCTCCTAAAGCGGTAATGAGTTACGTTTGTGCATTAGACTTACCCAAATACGACAAGCTTTTGTTTGTTTCCGATACAGCAGTATTGCCATTTCCTGATTTGAATCAGAAAATTGCTATGGTGAACTATTCTGTGAAAATGGCTAAAAAATTCGGAATCGAAAAACCAAAAGTGGCCTTGATATCTGCTACTGAGAAACCTAATGCAGCATTTTCATCGAGTATCGATGATGCGATTATTTGCAAAATGGCCGATCGTGGTCAGATAAAAGATTGCATTGTTGATGGACCTTTGGATGTATTTTTGGCTTGCGATCCTGCATCAGTTGAGATTAAAGGAATTCCAACGCCAATAAACGGAGAGGCCGATTGCTTGGTATTTCCATCGCTTGAGGCATGCAATTCATTCTATAAAGGTTTGATGTTGTTTGCAGGGGGTGAACTGGCTGGCTTAATTCAAGGAACGATAAAGCCAGTTGTGGTGATGTCGCGAAGCGAAAGCGAAAAATCAAAATTCTATTGTATCGCATTATCGGTGTTAATGGCTGAATAAAATACTCATCAATTTATAATGAATATCTGAAGAGGCACGAAGTATCGTGTCTCTTTTTTTGCGTAAAGAAGTTCAACTACGAAGAAGTCTAACCACAAAGGAAAAAAGAAGTTATTCAAAAAGTGATACAAAGAAAAATATCTACCTCCGTATACTCTGTGATCAGTTTTATTAATTCATAATTATTAACT
Organism: Labilibaculum sp.; assembly: GCA_041554215.1. Classification (GTDB taxonomy): domain Bacteria; phylum Bacteroidota; class Bacteroidia; order Bacteroidales; family Marinifilaceae; genus Labilibaculum. Next base: position 1,424 of record JBFFMG010000047.1, on the reverse strand, counting down.
CAATTCCTATCTTTGTTACATGAAAAAAGCAAAACCATATTGCTTGATGCCTTGGATACATTATCATGTGGGAAATGCAGGCAGAGTAAAAGCATGTTGCGTTGCCAATATTCCTTATGGCGATTGCAACACTCAATCTTTTGCCGAAATATGGAATGGTAATGCCATCAAGGATTTGAGAGCAAAGTTTGCCAACGGTGAAAAAGATCCCCGCTGTGCAGTTTGTCATCGATTAGAGGAAGCAGGAGGGAAAAGCATCCGACAGGAAACACACGAAAAGTTTGACGCGATATTTCAGGAGCAGGAAACGAATTTGCCTTTTACTTTTGACATTCGTTTTTCCAATGCCTGCAATTTTGCTTGCCGAACCTGCTGGCATGGTGCCAGCTCGGGCTGGTTTCCCGAGGCCAAACAAATGAAACGTAATTTAGGGGAGAAGGCTTTATTGCAGAATATTCAGGATTTTGATGCTTTTATTGAAGAAACAGGAGAATCTTTGCTTCAGGCCAAAGAGATTTACTTTGCAGGTGGCGAGCCTTTAGTTACTGAAGAACATTATTTACTGCTCGATTGGCTGGTGAAAAATAAAGCCACACATATCCATTTGCGATACAATACTAATTTTTCCTTTTTAAAAATGGGAGAATACAATGTATTGGATTACTGGAAACACTTTAGTGAAGTGGAAATTTTATCGAGCATTGATGCACATGGCAAATTGGGTGAATACATCCGAAAAGGATTTAATTGGGAGCAATTTTTGGAGAGCAGGGAATTGATTCGCGAACACAAGCACATCAAATTTCTTATTGCTCCAACCATTTCGGTTTTCTCAATCCTGAATTTGCCTGCCTTGTACCAAACTTGTCTGTTGGAACAGATTATAGAAGCCGATGGTCTCTATGTTAATATGCTCGACCGACCCTTGCATTATAACACAAAATCTTTGCCCCAAGAGTACAAGCAGAAGGTTGTTGCAGAATACAAAGCATTTTATGATTGGGCAAATAAGAAGCAAATTCCCAAATCTGTAATTAATCAATTTGAGGAGTGTGAACGTTACATGTTAAGTGAAGATCTTTCGAAGCAGTGGAAGAACTTCGAAAAGGAAACGGCGTTATTGGATGAGATGAGAAATGAAAGCGTAGATAAGGTTTTGACCTTTTAATAAATCGGGTAGAATAGTTTAAGTATCTCGCTTTTGTCATGCTCGTTAATGTTTTATTTGTTGCAATTCCATTACATCAGCGAATCGAACAAAAGGAAGGATAGTCAAGAGGCTATCCTTTTTTCATTCAAACGTTTTTTTTACTCATCTGCCTTCGACTTAGCGAAAGCTTTCAGGATCCCTTAAAAAGGGAGATAGAGTCGCAATTTAATTAAACTCGTACTCAATACCATTGATCTTTGCTTTTTGAATGGTG
>JBFFMG010000046.1:0-16036 GCA_041554215.1 Labilibaculum sp. | reverse complement strand
GTCGCCAAATTCGTGTTCTTGGAGCTAGTACAGGTAGCGATGCGCATACTGTTGGTATTGATGCAATTATGAACATGAAAGGTTTTGCCGGACATTATGGCTTAGAGCGTTACGAAATGATGGAAGCTTTAAACATGGGAAGTCAGGTGCCAAATGAAGAATTTATTGCGAAAGCTATAGAATTTAAAGCAGATGTTCTTTTGGTATCTCAAACAGTAACTCAAAAAGATGTTCACATTAAAAACCTTGTTGAACTTGTTGAATTAATGGAGGCTGAAGGATTGCGCGAAAAGGTAATTTTGATTTGTGGCGGGCCACGAATTTCTCATGAGCTTGCAAAAGAATTGGGTTACGACGCAGGATTTGGAATGAACAAATATGCTGATGATGTAGCATCTTATGCTGCACAGGAATTAAGCCGAAGAATAAATAGATAAAAATTAGACATGAGATATTAGATATGAGAAAAGCAAGTCTCATATCTCAAGTCTCTCATCTCAAATCTAAAAATAGTCTCACATGGATAAAAATGAAATTAGAGAGGTAATTGCGAAGAGAGCCGCTCTTGAGTTACATGATGGTGATGTCGTGAATTTAGGTATTGGATTGCCTACAATTATCCCAAATTACGTTCCTGAAAATGTGAATGTTATTTTGCAATCGGAGAACGGATTATTGGGTATGGGTGCTGCTCCTGTCGAAGGAGAAGAAGATCCTGATTTTGTGAATGCTGGGGGCGGATTTATTACCTGTAAAAAAGGCGCCAGCAGTTTCGATAGTTCTGTTTCTTTTGGAATTATTAGAGGTGGACATGTTGATGTAACTATTTTGGGTGCTCTTCAGGTAGATGAACACGGAAATTTGGCAAACTGGATTATTCCAGGTAAAATGACCCCAGGAATGGGTGGTGCTATGGATTTGATCGTTGGAGCGAAGCGTGTGATTCTTGCCATGGAGCATACTGCACGTGGAAGTCACAAAATCATGAAGGATTGTAATCTTCCGTTAACTGCAGCTGGTCAGGTAAATATGATTATCACAGAAATGGGTGTTATGGATATTGTTCCGGAAGGAATTCTTTTGAAAGAGATCAATCCATTATTTACAATTGAACAAATTCAGGAAGCTACCGATGCAAAATTAATTATTGCTGAGGATTTAATTGAAATGCGTAAAAATTAGATATGAGAACATAGATATGAGATATCAGACATGAGGTATTAGATTTAAGAAATTGGATAGTCGTAAAAACGAATGGTTTTAATTTCAGATCTCACATCTCAGTTTTCAGGTCTCACATCTTTCATCTCACATCTCAAATCTAAAAAGATATGGGCAAAGTATATATTGTTGCAGCCAAGCGAACTGCAATCGGAAAATTTTTAGGAACACTAACTCCTGTTAAAGCTGCAGATTTAGCAGCAACAGTAATTAAAAATATCATCACGGAAACTGGTATTGATGCTGAAAAGATTGATGAGGTTGTTGTTGGGAATATTCTTATGGCTGGTCAAGGTCAGGGAATTGCTCGTCAGGCTGCCATCAAAGGAGGTATTCCTCAGGAAGTTCCTGCTTATGGAATCAACATGATTTGTGGTTCTGGAATGAAGACCATCAATTTGGCTTACGCTAACATTAAAGCTGGCGAAGCAAATTTGATTCTTGCAGGAGGAACTGAGAACATGTCGGATGCAGGTTTTGTAATGCCGGGAACTGTTCGTGGCGGACACAAAATGATGGATTTAAAAGCTGTTGATCACATGGTTTTTGATGGATTAACAGATGCTTTCGAAGGGTATCACATGGGAATTACAGCTGAAAACATTGCGGATAAATATAGTTTAACCCGCGAAGAGCAGGATGCTTTTTCTTTTGCTTCTCAGCAAAAGGCAATGGCAGCTCAGGATAATGGGAATTTTAAAAATGAAATTGTTCCTGTAGAGATCAAATCTCGCAGAGAAACAATCATTTTTGATGCTGATGAATTTATTAATCGCGGCACCAGCGCAGAGAAATTAGGCGGTTTGCGTCCTGCTTTTAAAAAGGATGGAACGGTAACTGCTGGTAATGCTTCAGGGATTAACGATGGTGCTGCCTTTGTATTGGTTGCATCGGAAGAAGCTGTTAAAGAGTTTGGCTTAACTCCTCTTGCCGAGATTGTAGCTACCGGTCAGGGTGGTGTTGATCCTGCAATTATGGGGATGGGACCTGTTCCTGCAATTGCAAAAGTATTGAAGAAAGCGAATATGAAATTGGAGCAAATGGACGTGCTTGAATTGAATGAAGCTTTTGCGGCTCAATCATTAGGAGTTGTAAAACAATTGTGTGAAGATCATTCTGTTGATGCTGATTTCTTTGCCACAAGATGCAATGTGAATGGTGGAGCTATTGCTTTAGGTCACCCAATTGGCGCATCAGGAACCCGTATTACCGTAAGTTTGATTCATGAAATGAAACGTAGTGGTAAAGAATACGGTTTGGCTTCGCTTTGTATCGGTGGTGGAATGGGTACTGCAATTATTTTGAAAAATGTGTAATGAGAAGTGAGATATTAAATGTGAGACATGAGAAATTCTTGCACTTGATATCTTGAATCTTAAATTTCAACTTATCTGTGGTTTTAGTTCAGAGATAATTTAGAAAGATATATAACTTATGATTAGATATGAGTCACTGGATGTGAGGTGTGAATAAATCTCACATCTAAAATCTCATATCTGAAATCTATATTTGAACAATGAATTTTAGCTTAACAAAAGAACAGGAATTATTTCTGCAAATGATTAAAGATTTTGCTGAGAGAGAGGTAAAGCCTTTGGCTGCTGAAGTGGACGATTTGGAACGTTTCCCGATTGAAACAGTTGAGAAGATGGCCAAAATTGGAATTATGGGTATTCCAATTCCCAAGCAATATGGTGGTGCAGGTGGAAGTAATGTGATGTATTCGATGGCTGTTGAAGAGTTATCTTCTGTATGCGCAACCACTGGCGTTATTGTATCGGCTCATACATCATTGTGTGCGGCTCCTATTTTGGAGCATGGAACAGAGGCACAAAAGCAAAAATACCTTCCTAAGCTTGCTTCTGGTGAGTGGATTGGTGCTTTTGGTTTGACTGAACCTAACGCGGGTACCGATGCTGCAGGACAACAGACAACTGCAATTGAGGATGGCGATAATTATATCATTAACGGGAGTAAGATTTTTATTACCAATGCTGAATTTGCTCATGTTTACGTGATTTTGGCAATGACTGATAAATCACAGGGTACTCGAGGTATTACTGCTTTTATCATTGAAAAGGGAACTCCTGGTTTTTCTATCGGAAAGAAAGAAAAGAAAATGGGTATCCGCGGATCTGCAACTTGCGAATTGGTATTCGAAAACTGTATTGTTCCTAAGGAAAACATGTTGGGAAAATTGAGTAAAGGTTTCGGTATTGCGATGAAAACTTTAGATGGCGGACGTATTGGTATCGCCGCACAAGCTTTGGGTATTGCGCAGGGAGCTATCGACGAAACAGTGAAATATGTGAAAGAAAGAAAGCAGTTCGGTCGACCGATTTCTGCATTCCAAAACACACAATTTCAGTTGGCTGATATGAATACCAAAACGGAAGCTTCTCGTATGTTGGTTCGTAAAGCGGCTTACAAAAAAGATGCTAAACTTCCTTACTCGGTTGATGCTGCAATGGCTAAATTGTACGCTGCTGAAACAGCGATGGAAGTAACCAATAAGGCAGTTCAACTTCACGGCGGATATGGTTATACTAGAGAATATCCGGTGGAACGTATGATGCGTGATGCAAAAATCACCGAAATCTATGAAGGAACATCAGAAGTTCAGAAAATGGTGATTTCAGCTAATATGTTAAAATAAGGATTTAATTATTCGTAGGGACACGACATGTCGTGTCCCTACAATCCCAATAAAAAGAAAAGAAATGAATATAGTTGTCTGTATTAAACAGGTGCCGGATACAACCGAAATAAAAATTGATCCAGTTACGGGAACTTTAATCCGTGATGGAGTGCCAAGTATTATGAACCCTGATGATAAAAGTGGTTTGGAAATGGCATTGCAATTAAAAGATGAAAAAGGAGCTCACGTAACCGTAATTACGATGGGACCTCCTCAGGCCGATTTAATTCTTCGTGAGGCATATGCTATGGGAGTTGATCGTGCAATTCACTTAACGGATCGAAAATTTGCAGGAGCAGATACTTTGGCTACTTCACATGCTTTGGCTGGAGCCTTACGGAAGATCGATTTTGATCTTTTAATTACTGGTCGTCAGGCAATTGATGGTGATACCGCTCAAGTAGGTCCTCAAATTGCTGAGCATTTGGATTTGCCTCAAGTATCTTATTTGGAAGATTTGAAATTCGATGGAGATAAGACATTTACCATGAAGCGTCATATTGAAGACGGATACCAAATGTTAGAAGTGGAAGCTCCTTGCGTAGTAACTGTTCTTTCATCGGCAAATACTCCCCGTTACATGAATGTTGGCGGCATTGTTGATGCTTACCAAAAAGAAGTAGAGGTTTGGGGATTTAACGAAATTGAAGTTGATGAGAAAGATCTTGGACTTAAAGGATCGCCAACAAGCGTATACAAAGCATTTGCACGTGGTTTAAAACCAGCAGGTGAATTGTACGAAGTTGGTACCGATGAGGCAGTAGGCATCATCATTAAGAAGTTAAAAGAGAAATTCATTCTAAACTAGAAACAATTACAAATTATAAATTACGAATTACGAGTTGTCAAGCAGATGTGGGTTTTAGACTATCATTTGAAAATGATAAACCAATTGTAAAAGTTTCCGTAATTCGTAATTATTCATTCGTAATTACTTATTCGTAATTGATCATGAAATTAGAGGAATACAAAGGCATATACGTCTTTATCGAACAACGTGAAGGTGTTATTCAAAATGTAGCTTTAGAGTTGTTAGGACAGGCTAGAAAATTAGCTGATGAGTTAAATGACAAAGTGTACGCCATGTTATTGGGACACGGAATTGCCGATCAGGCACAGAGCTTAATTGTTCGTGGTGCCGATGAGGTAATTGTTGTGGATGCTCCTGAATTGAAAGAATATACAACCGAGCCATATACACAGGCAATTTGCCAAATTATTGTAGAGAGAAAACCGGAATCTTTATTTATTGGCGCAACCACTTTAGGTCGCGATTTGGGTCCAAGAGTTTCGGCTCGCGTAGGCACTGGTTTAACTGCCGATTGTACTAAAATTGAGATCGGCGAAAAAGGCGAGATGTTAATGACTCGTCCTGCTTTCGGAGGAAATTTGATGGCGACTATCGTTTGTAAGAACCATCGTCCGCAAATGGGTACTGTTCGTCCGGGAGTATTGTTTGCAATGGATGCCGACGAAAATCGTACTGGTGCTATCGTGAATTATGAGGTGAAGTTTAATGCAAGCAAGTTCAAAGTGAAGTTGTTGAAAACCGTGAAAGAAGAAAACAATCTAATCGATATTACCGAAGCTAGAATTTTGGTTTCCGGAGGTCGTGGTATTGGTAATAAAGAAGGTTTTGAAGCAATGGACGGATTAGCTCAGACATTGAATGCAGAAGTTGCTGCTTCTCGTGCTATGGTTGATGCCGGTTACATTGGTCACGATCGTCAGGTGGGTCAGACAGGAAAAACTGTTCGTCCCGATTTGTACTTTGCATTTGGTATTTCAGGAGCCATTCAGCACGTTGCGGGTATGGAAGATTCCGACTTGATTATTGCCGTAAACAAAGATAAACACGCACCAATTTTTCAGGTTTCCGATTTGGGAATCGTTGGCGATGCCAAACAAATTATTAAGAAACTGACTGAGAGATTGAAAAAACAAAATTAGTCACACTACTAACTACTTGTTAAAAAGACCTGCTCGATTTATTTCGGGCAGGTCTTTTTTTTAGGAAACCTGTCAGGTTTAAGTACATGATGTAAATAAACCTGACAGGTTTAAAAATTCGCTTATTGCTTCAATATCTTATAGCTCACCACGCCACTTTCCGATTGAATTTTCAGGATGTACATGCCGCTTTTAAGGTCGGAAATATTCAACTGCTCTGAATTTGAATAGCTTTCCTGCTGAAGCCTGATTTGACCTTTTACATCGTAAATATAAATCATCCGGTCTTCGTTCTTTTCAAAAATGATATTCAAATCGGTGATTACCGGATTTGGATAAACCTGAATTGAACTTTTTAAAACATCATTAATTCCGGTTGCAATATCAACCGTAATTTTAATGGTGGCTTCGGCAGATTTGTACTCATCATTTCCGGCTTGAACGGCTTTAACCTCAACAGTTCCTTCCATGTTAAAAGTGATTGTGTTTCCGTCAATGCTCGCATCTCCTGAAACCAATTCAAATGTTACTTCCAATCCTGATGTTGCACTTGCGTTTAGTTCTATTACGTCATTTGCTTTGGCTGTTTCGGGAGCATTGTTGAAAGTTATGTCTTGGTCTTTTTGGAGAATCGAAATATACTCAGTAATGATTTCAGTTTCGGGAAATGATGCATTTGTCATTTTACAGTAATATTTACCTTTTTTCTTGAATTGAAAGACTCCTGGATTGTTCTTTATAACAGAGTTATTATCAGTGATTTCATCGTTTGACAAATACCATTCAAAATTCGTATTGTTTTCATTTATATTCGCTTGATTCGAATAATCTATTTCAAAACCATAAGTTCCCTCTAGTGGTGAAAATATCCTTTTATCGGATTTATATATAAGGGAGGGGTAAAAGACTTTTATTTTAGCTAATTCTGAAAATGGAAAAAGATTGTAATCAAAAGAAACGTATGTAATTGTACTACTCTTACTTAAATCCAAACTACTTATATTATTATTACTGCAATAAAGGTGAGAAAGAAAAGGGTTATAAGTGATATTTATAGAGCTTAATCTATTGTTATGACAGTCAACAGTTGAAAGCTCTATATTATTTTTGAGATCAATATTACTTAATTCGTTATCTGCACACTGTAGCCAAATGAGTTTTTCAATGTTGCTGACATCTAAAGCATTTAACTCATTATTATTGCAGTTTATGTTTTGTAATTTCGTATTGCTTTCTAAATTTATAGTTTTAATTTTATTGTTAAAGCAATATAGTTCTACAAGTTCATTGTTGCTACTTAAATTAAGATTGCTTAATTGATTATTTGAACAATCCAGGTGAGAAATAGTTTTATTGTTATTAATATTAAAATTTTCGATTTTATTTTTATAAATGTCTAGGGCTTTAATTTCAATATTATTACTTAGATCAAGATTACTAATTTGATTTTCGTGACAGTCTAATCTTTCAATTTCAGTATTGGTGCTAACGTCTAATATTTGAAGTTGATTGTTATTGCAATGTAATTCATTTAGTTTTATGTTATGGCTTATGTCTAAATCGCTTAATTCGTTATTAGAGCAATCTAAATTGGTGAGGAATATATTTTTACTGATATTTAAAGATCTTAATTTGTTATAGGTACACTTTAGTCTTGTCAGGTTTGTGAAATTTTCAATCCCCGTTAAATCTGAAATGCCAAGACCATTTGCAGAGATCGTACCAGTGAATGCTTCTGCTTCTTTTTTAGAGATTTCATCATCATTATCAGTATTAATTTCAGAATCCTCAACCAAAGCTTTTTTGAAGTTTCTATCTGGAATATTGATGAATTCATGAGTACTATTTATTGTGATATTTTCAGTTCGTAATTGGAGACTTTCAAAAGAGGTATTTGTCATATCGCAATAGTAAATTCCGGCTTTAAGAAACTTAAAAACACCCGGTTGATTTGTTTCCAACACATATTGATTGTTCACAACGCCAGTGGTAGTTTCATACCATGTAAATAAGGTGTTGATATCACCTATTTCTTTTTCTGCAGAATAGTCTATTTCGAAGTAAACTTCTTCGTTAATAGGAGAGAAAATTTTATCTCCAGAGTAATATTCTAATTTTGGAAAATTATCAGTGATCGATTTTAATGAAGAAAATGAAAATCGGTTGTTATTGCATGAAAGTGTAGTTAGTTGATTGTTTTTAAATTTAAGAGTACCTAATTTGTTATTTCCACAATAAAGTTTGGTTAGCGATATTGCATTAGTTACGTCTAAATCTTTTATTTGATTTCCGGTACAGTTTAACTCAGTTAAAGATTTATTGTTGCTAATGTCAAGACTGCTAATATTATTATCGTCGCAAGTCATATTTATTAAAACTGTGTTTTTACTCACATCAAGACTTGTGAGTTGGTTGTTGCTGCAATTCAAATAAGCTAAGGCTGTATTTTTATTTATATCAAGACTTTTTATTTGGTTGTTGTCACAAAATAGTTCACTTAAACTGGTGTTCTGATTTAAGTCAATACCATTGATTTGGTTATTGTAGCAAACTAGCTTCGCTAAATTGATATTCTTGCTAACATCTAGATTTGTTAGTTTGTTATTTTCGCAATAAAAGAAAGTTAAGGAGGTATTATTACTTACATCAATAGTGTTGATTTGATTATTATAGCATCGAAGTTCAACTAAGACTTTGTTATTGCCCAAATTGAGATTGTTGATTTGATTATTGTAGCAAAATACTTTTTCTAATAGTGTGTTTGTAGTAAGATCAAGGGTTTCAATTTGATTGTTGTTGCATTTTAATTCTGTTAGAGCAATGTTACTACTTACATCAAGATCGCTGATTTGGTTATTGAAACATCTTAAAGTTTTTAATGCGGTGTTTTTGCTTAGATCTAGATTTGTTATTTGATTACCATAGCAATCAAGGACAGTCGTTTTTGTGAAATATTCAATTCCTGTAAGATCTTTTATTGATTTATAATCTGCCCAAATTGAACCTGTAAATTCTGAAGCTTCGCTCTCAGAGATCTCTGCATCGTTATTCTTATTAATTAAGGTATTCTCAATTAGCACCTTTTTAAAATTGGCATCGGGAATGTTTATGTTTTGTGCCTTTAGCGTAATGCTCGCAAAAAGAAATAGTAAAGTTTTTAATCATAGTGTTGATTTTCATATTAAAAATAAGAATGTTCTATTGATGTTTGTTGTAAATAACTTAATTGAATGTCGTATGTCTATATACGCTACTGTTTTAAGTAATTTTGTTTGCCATATGTTAAGCATAGTGCAAATGTATAAGAAAATAAAATGAGATTTTTCTGATTATAATGCGATGAATTAGTAGAATGAAATTATCTGTTCTGTACTTCCGATTCATTAGGGGATAAGCAATTGTTTTGATGATAAGAAATGTTTTATGTTTGGCTTTGTTTAGATTTATTATTCGTAATAATTTCTTCTGGTTTGGTTTTGTAGGGTGGTGCCAGATCTTGTTGCTGCAAAGTATTATACCATTGTGCTGATATCATTACTATATCAGAAGATTAAATAAGAGTGTTTGCGTAACAGATGATATAGTCAGCTGCATAAATGATTTAGTCTGCGAATAATATTGTATCGTAAGCTTAATAAATGATATTGTTTGCGAACAATCTAATATTGTCCGTTGAATAAATAATATAATCAGATGACATCTGATTACTTCTTTTGATCATCTGAAAATGATATTTTGTTAGCTGATGATGCGATTTAATAAAATGAACTTGTAATTATTTAGCAGAGTAATTTAATTCATCAGGAGTATAAGATAATTATTAAGCTGAGAACATTGTGTGCCGTGGCAAGCGAAAAAAAATCGGTCTAATGCCAATTCAAATAGCCTACTAACTTATTTAATCGGTATTAACTGCAAAATAAAACCCCATCAATCATTTGATAGGGTTTCTTTGCTGTAATGCTTTGATTAAATAGGATCTTGACTGGTGATTTCCGAGAGGATCACCTCACTATCTTTACTTCCGGTTAGTTGCAGGTTTGCGTTGTCAAACTGAGTAATCACCAAGAGGTTTCCTTGTTGCAGCTGATGAGTTTCTTGATTGATAGTTAGACTGATTTCTCCTGAGAAAACGTATAAAATAAGATAATCTACTTTCCCGTCAATGCTGATTGTTGTTGCTTTGTTCTTCTCAATGGCAAGAGCAGAAATCTCTCCTTTTGCATTTCCTCGAGTCATTAAATTAAAGTCAGTACATTTTCCAATCGATGAGGTTTTCCAGTCGCCTTCAAAGCTGTCTGTATCGAATTTGCCAAGCTTTTTGCTATAATGATTTTCGTGAATGATCTCAATCGCGCCATCTAAAATCATGATTTTTCGTGAAACCTCTGGTAGAGAGGTGAAGTCTGATTCTTCCACCTCTACCGTAGCTGTACTCAGTCTAAAATCAAAATCTCTTTGTTGATAATTTGATTTTGCAGGGTAAATATAAAGTTGAGTACTTGTTCCTCCTGTCCAATTAATGGTATTAAATTCTTCTGCGGTAATAATTTGGATATTCATTTAGTGCTTTGTTGTATTTGTAAATCAAAATTACAAAACACAAGTGAGATTTTATAGTGCGGTTTTTAATTTAAAAAGAAAAGGGAATTCATCTTTACGAATGAATTCCCTTCTTGTATAAAATTGAAACTTGCAGACTTATTCCATCTTTCTGTTTTTAACATATTTCTCAAGCCATTGATCTTGTTCCCACAACATGTGCAGGATGCTCTCTTTGGCTCTGTAGCTATGACTTTCCTTAGGGAAAATTACCAAGCGAACATTAGCTCCTAATCCTTTTAGAGCGTTAAAATATCGCTCACTTTGCATTGGGTAAGTTCCCGAATTGTTGTCGGCCTCACCATGAATTAAAAGTAAAGGAGTTTTCATTTTGTCGGCATGCATAAAAGGCGACATCTTGTAGTATACTTCAGGACTATCCCAATAAGAGCGCTCTTCACTTTGAAAACCGAATGGTGTAAGTGTTCTGTTATAGGCACCACTTCGGGCAATTCCTGCAGCAAACAAATCGGAATGACTTAAAAGATTGGCCACCATAAAAGCACCATAACTATGTCCGCCAACCGCAACTTTATTTCTGTCTATATAGCCTAACTCATCAACCGCATCAATGGCGGCCTTGGCATTTGAAACCAACTGCTTTCGAAAAGAATCGTTTGGTTCTGTTTCACCTTCTCCAATAATAGGGAAAGAAGCATCATCAAGCACTACATATCCTTTGGTTACCCAATAAATTGGAGATGCCCAATAAGGATAGGTAAATTCATTTGGATTCTGCGTGTTTTGCGAGGCACTTGCTTTATCTTTAAATTCTTCAGGGTAGGCCCACAAAATCATTGGCATTTTTTCTTTTTTAGTCACATCGTATTCCACAGGAAGATAGAGAGTCCCAGAAAGTTCTAATCCGTCTTCACGTTTGTATTTTATGACTTCCTTGTGAACATTTTGAATGCTTTTAAATGGATTCTCGAAGCTTGTAAGTTGCTTCAGTTCGTTCTTTTTTACATCTCTAAAATAGTAATTCGGGTATTCCGTTTTAGATTCTATGCGAACGAGTAATTTGTTGTTTGCAGGATCAAAATCTTGTATGTTTTCAATTTTTTCTTCGTAAGTCGATTGATACAAACGTTTGGTTTTCTCAGTACTTAAATTTAATTGGTCAACAAAAGGATATTGTCCTTTTTCCGAGTATCCATCACCAATTAAGAAGGCATTATTTCCCTCTAAAGCGAGAATGTAATTACCAAATTTGTTTCTTTTTCTCACAAAGTTTCCTGGATCATTGTATTTATCCTGATAGTTACGATCCGAAATAATTTTGGGTGCTTGGTTGGCGTCCGATGGATTAAATACGTATGCTTTTGTATTTCTTGTATTCCACCAATAATCCATAGCAATGGCTGTTGTTTCGTTGGCCCAATTGATGGTGTAGAATCGGTTTATTGTTTTTAAAATACTTTTTGGTGTGCCATTAAAAGGCGCTTCCAATTGAAATACTTCATCGCGAAAATCTACCGAATTTTCAGGGTCCCCACCATCTAAGGCTTCCGTATAAATAAGAGTGGCAGGTTTGTCGTCGCGCCAATTCAAATCTCTTCTTCCGGTTCTTATTGCCATAAATCCTTTTGGTAGTTCTTCAATCAATGGCATCTCCAATACTGTTTCGATCATTTCTCCAGCGCTCGAATAAATTGTAGTTTTTGATGGGAATCGATTGTAAGGCACCAAGTAAGAAAATGGTTTTTCAACTGTTGTAAGCATTACATATTTTCCATCGGGAGAGAAGCTAATATTTCCAAATAGGGCGGCTCCTAACCACTTTTCCTTATCTCCGTTAAGGGATATTTTATAAAGATCGGAGAGGGCTAACTGTTCAAAATTGTATTCGTCATTTTTGTTTTTTAACAAATCCTGATAAGTTCTGTTTTGAGCTTTACTTCCTTCGTTAACAGAAATTGTTGGTCCGGTTGGAATGCTGCTTTCAGTATCAATAAGTTCTTTTCTGTTTTCAGAAATCATTTTCACCAATAGAGATTCACTGTCTTCGAACCAATTAATTACATCGTCCATGTTAGCATTAACATTGGCCTCACTTAGTTTTGTTGCAACCGCTTTTTTAAGATTCAAAACCCAAATTTCAACACCTGTTTGGCTTGTGTGAGTAAACGCAATTTTTTTCTGATCGGGTGACCATTTAAAATTCGCTAAACGTGGATTTTCCGGCAAGCCTATTACCAATTTTGCTTTGGAATTTGTTTCCTTCAAATTAAGTATTTTAAGATCGTTGTAATAGTTGGTTCTGCTGCCAATATTTGTTTTAGGGTTAATTCGTAAGCCACCCAAACGCAATTCTACTTCAGAGAGTTCTGCAATGGTTTTGTATGAGTCGCGATAACGCAAAAGCATAAATTCTTTACTTTCATCAATAAGTACTGATGGAGCTGTCTTCACATCCACCAAATCTAAAATTTCTGATGTGGGTTTTTGATAGATCAGGCTCTCCTGTGCATTGGCATTTGTTGTGGCAAAAAAAAGCAACAGGTAAATTATTCGTTTCATAATAAGTGTTTTATGTTCGTACTAATACTAGTGTGTAATTAAGATTCTTAAGTTAAGAAAAAGCCGAAAAAAACAGCGGCCCCTATTCCGTGTAATTTTCGGCAAATTATGTCTGTTCATGTTTTGATAAAAGTAGGAGAACAGACCCCTATAATTCCATCTGTCAGTAGGTTAATAAAAACGATATGGAATATTTTGTAATATCTTTGGCTAAAATTACGTAATAAAATGAGAACGAAACCCAATTCATTTGAGGTGATCAAAGGAGGGATGAGTTTCGTCTCATTTCACTGAATTGTCCAGTTAATGTTGTAGTTGTTAATTCTGGTTTTAGTTGTTTAAAAATTTATTGGCTATCCTGTGTTTCTAAGTTTTCTGCCGAATATTTCTTCAATATTTAAAGAAATGTTCGACAGGAAAGTTGATCACAGACTATTTTTTATCAATTTCATTTAGCAGATGTTCAACCGCTTTTTTAAGTTGCTGATCATCACCTTTGGTTACAACTTCATAGTCGTTTGTAACTCTAATATCTGGTTCAATTTGTTGATTTTCGATGTAGTTTCCTTTGGTATCTTTTACTCCAACCATTGGCATTCCGAAATACAAGGTTTGATCTTGAAGAGTCTCCCACCAAACAGCAGTCATGGTTCCAGGAACAGGCATTCCAATGAGTTTACCTAGCTTCAGTGTCTGATACACGTATGGAAACGCACAAGCATCAGAATAATTACTCTCACTAATTAAAACGGCCGATGGTTTTTTCCATTTATTCATTGGTTCAGTGCCAAAATCTTGTCCTCTTGGCGATAGGGTAGAGTATACTTCTCCACTAAGCAGTGTTGCTAAATCGTCGTGCAACCATCCTCCTCCGTTAAATCTGGTGTCAACAACAATCGCTTCGTAAGTACCATATTTACCTAACATTTCCGAATATACTTTGCGATAGCTTGGCGAATCCATTCCTTTAACATGAACATATCCAATTCGTCCGTTCGATAAGCGCTCGCATTCCGCCTGACGTTTTTTTACCCATCGTTCATACAAAAGGGTGTTTATGCTCGAAACAGGTTTTATTGCTTCTTCCCATCGTTCCCTTGTGTAAGGATTGTATAAAGCCAAAAGAACTTTTTTACCAGCTTTATGATTTAATAATGGATAGAAACTTTCAGTTTTTGAAATCACATTTCCATCAATTTTTTCGATGATAGTACCTGCTTTAATCTTTGAATCAGCCTGATTTAGTGGGCCTTTTTCCAAGATCTCAGCAATTCGTATTCCATCTCCTTCAAAATTCCAATCGAAGAATGCACCCAATTCAGCTGTTTGATCTGGGTTTTTGGAGTTTGCACGATAACCTGAACCTGTGTGAGATGCATTCAGTTCACCTAATAATTCACTTAGCATTTCAGCAAAATCGTGGTTATTGTTGATATAAGGTAAAAATCGTCTGTACTCACTTTTATAAAATTCCCAGTCTAGCTGATGCATTTCCGGATCGTAAAATTTCCTTAGCATAGTTCTCCAGACGTGCTCGAAAAGATATTCTCTCTCCTTGGCTTTGTCTAAATACATTTCAGCAGTGTAGCTAATGTCTTTTCTTTTGTTTGATGAAACATCAACTTTTATAATACTTTTCCCAGACATTAAAAACAGGTTTTTCGCCTCTTTGTCGAATTGCATAGCGCCACCGCCTCCTTTTAAATCAAGAATTTTCTTTGTTTCTTTCTCTTCCAAATCATTTACCCAAAGATCATATCCATCTTCAAATTTGCTTAGGTAGAATAATTTCTTTCCATCAGGAGTCAAAATAGCATCCGATAGGTTCGAAGGGTTAATTGTCAAACAAACCTGACGATCTTCTATCCCTGAAAATTCAATATTCAAATCTTCAACTTTGTCTTCGTCATTTTTGTCCTTTTTATCTTTTTTCTTGTCTTTATCGTCGTCCTTATCTTCCTCTTTCTTCTCTTTTTCGGCAGCCTCTTTTATTTCTCGTTCTTCTTTCGAGAGTTTAAAATCATCGAATGCTTTCTGATTGAAAAATTGAACGTATACATCCGATTGTGAACCCCAGCTTCCATGACTGCGATAGCCTCTTTTGTCTGTGAACCAGATCATGGCATTTCCTTTTAACGACCATTTTGCATTTGAATCGCTATAGCCACTTTCAGTAAGGTTAATCACCTTATGATTTCCCTGAGCATCCACCATTGCCGCATCTGGCATAAAAATGGTGTGAGGATAAATATTAACAAGAAACCATTTTCCATCAGGCGACCAATCGTAATGCTGATCTCCATCAGAGTATGAATAGTTCCATTCTTTACCTAATATGGTTCTAACTTTTTTCGATTCTATGTTAATTACTTTTAGAATTACCCGATCTTCAAGAAAAGCAACTTCTTTTCCATCAGGAGAATATTTTGGTTGGAAAGCTTCTGCATCAATTTCAAGAAGAGCTTCCTCTTTTAAAATAGTAGAATTCGCAAACTGCTTTTCATCTTCACGAGTCATTTTGGTTTGGTACAAATTCCAGCTGCCATTTCTCTCCGATGCATAAAGCAAAGCTTTTCCGTCAGGGCTATAACTTACCGATCGCTCCTGTTCTGGAGTGTTGGTAATTCGTTTCGTTGTTCCATATTCTACCGAAGTAACAAATACTTCACCACGAATAATGAATGCAACTTCCTTACCATCAGGTGAAACACTCATTTCTGTAGCGCCACTGCTCAGTTTTTCAAAGCTTACTTCATTTTCTTTACTGTCAGTTGTGATATTTACTAGTAGCTTAACTGGGTCTTTTCCCTCTTCTTGAGTATAAATTTCTCCATTCCAGAAATAACAAAGTTTATTTTTGTCAGAAATGCTAAGAAACCGAACAGGATGCTTATCGAATGTGCTGATTTGAGTAAGTTGGGTTTTATTGTTTACAGGAGCCTTCCAAACATTAAAGCTTCCACTTTTTTCGGATAAATAGTAAATTTCATCGTTCGCAGCATTATAAACGGGGTACAAATCTTCGCCATTAAATGTTGAAAACAT
>JBFFMG010000045.1:0-16140 GCA_041554215.1 Labilibaculum sp. | reverse complement strand
CTACCAATCACCTGGATATGAGGTCGAAAGATGTTTTAAAAGAAGCTTTGAACCAGTTTGACGGCACCGTAATCGTAGTTTCTCACGATCGCGAATTCTTGAATGGACTTTCCTCTAAAGTGTATGAGTTTACGAATAAGAAGATAAAAGAACATTTGGGAGGAATCTATGATTTTCTTCAGACCAAGAAAATGGATTCTTTAAAGGAATTGGAAGTGAAGAATACTGTTGCTTCGGTTCAAATAGATGTTGCTCCTTCAGATAATAAATTGAATTATTTGGAGCGCAAAGAGATGAGTAAAAAGATTTCCAAAATGGAAAGAGCTATTGCAAATTCTGAAGAAAATATTGCACGATTTGAAGAGCAGATAGCCGAGTTGGAAGATATGCTTGCAAATCCTGAAAAAATGCAGGATCAATCTCTGTTTGCAAAATATGAGAAAGCCAAAAAAGATCTTGAAAAGGAAATGTCTGATTGGGAGAATTTAAATGAAGAATTAGAACTGTTAATCGCTGAAAAGGGAGAATAGTGAATTTTTAAACTTCGAAGTGTTGATTTTAAGATAATTACTATCTTGGAATAAAAATGATGACCTCACTTTCCGCTAATCCAACCTTACGCAATGAAAGAATACAATCTCTCGATATACTTCGAGGATTTGCTCTTTTAGGAATTTTGTTAATAAATATTCAATTATTTGGACTTCCAAATGCCTCTTTTGCTAATCCATCAGTAATGGGAGAGTTATCTTCTTCCGATTATTTCTCGTATTATTTTGTGAATGTATTTGGGGAATTGAAATTCATGACCATCTTTTCCATTTTATTTGGAGCGGGTATTGTTTTGTTTGTAAACAGACTCAACGAAAAAGGACTTGATGGTTCAAAATTTCATATTAGACGTATGATGTGGTTACTTTTGTTTGGTATGCTGCATGCTTATTTAATTTGGTTTGGAGATATTTTGGTTGCTTATGCCTTAGTAGGATTGATTGCAGTTTTACTTCGAAAGTTAAAAGATAGTTGGAAAATCGTTTTGTGTGCATTACTATATCTAATTCCAATGGGATTTTTTTATTTAGTAGGTAGTTTTTTTGAAAGTATGCCACCCGAAATGGCAAAGGAATCCATGGCCGATTTTAGTCCTGATCCAGAATTAGTAGCAGCAGAAATAGATTTGTATCAAATAGGAAGTTGGTTCGATATTTTTTTGAAAAGAGCTCAGCTAAATATGAACTATCAAGTAGGTTCATTTTTTATGCTGTCTTTATGGAGAACAACCGGAGTAGTGCTCTTGGGAATGGTATTGCTGAATAATGGAGTGTTGGCAGCAAAAAAGTCGAAACTTTTTTATTTTGTAATGGCAATTTTAGGTATTAGTGTGGGAACTTTATTTTCAAACGAGGGCTTTCATCGTATTGTGGAAACAAAATGGGAGGTAATTTATTTCTTTAAATATGGCTATCAGTTCAATTATTTTGGCAGTTTATTCTCTTCGTTGGGTTATATTGGCCTAATCATTTTAATATCCCAATTTAAAATCTTACGATTTTTGACAAAAGGTTTTGAAGCAGTTGGTCGAATGGCTTTTACGAACTACCTTTGTCAATCCATAATTTGTTCCATTATTTTTTATAGTTATGGTTTTGGAATGTTCGCACGCTACTCAAGAATCGAATTATTGATTTGGGTTTTGTTGATTTGGGCATTTCAATTAATTTCTTCCACAATTTGGCTGAAATATTATAAAATGGGACCATTTGAATGGTTGTGGCGTTATCTAACTTATAAGGAAAAACCACAATTATCAATAAATGTAAAATACCAATAAGCAAATTAATCGATGGCTAAACAAAGACAAGAGATGTTGTTCGGAATTAGAGCAACAATGGAAGCAATAAAAAGTGAAAAGGAAATTGAAAAGGTATTGATAAAAACAGGATTAGCAGGTCCTTTGTTTCAAGAGTTATTCGATTTAATTCGTGAAAAGAATGTTGAATATCAATTTGTTCCTGTTGAGAAGTTGAATTCTTTAGATCAGCATAATAACCAGGGAGTTATTGCTTTAATTGTTCCAATTCCTTATCAGGAAATTGAAGAGATTATACCTGAATTATTTGCTCAAGGTAAAACTCCTCTGCTATTACTTTTAGATGAAATTACTGATGTACGTAATTTTGGTGCTATTGCTCGTTCTGCTGAATGTGCTGGGGTACATGCTATTGTAATACCTTTTAAGAATTCAGCAAAAATAACACCCGATTCAATTAAGACTTCTGCCGGAGCTTTGTACAACATTCCCGTTTGCAGAGTTCAAAATTTGAAGACTCTTGCTCGTTATTTGAAGAAAGAAGGTATTCGAATTGTAGCAGCTACAGAAAAGGCTGAAAAAGTTTATACTGAAGGCGATTTTACAATGGCTACAGCAATTGTTATGGGATCGGAAGATGTTGGTATCGAAGATGCTTTATTGCGCTTGGCTGATGAGCAGGTTAAAATTCCAATTGTAGGTTCAATTCAATCATTGAATGTATCTGTCGCGGCATCATTAATGGTGTACGAGGCAGTCAGACAAAGAAGCTAGTCTACTATAAATATAGATTTGAACGCAGAAATTAAATTTCTGCGTTTTTTTATTAATTCAAATTTGCTTTTGAAATCCAATTTGGCATATTTGCCGATTTAGGCTTTCTGCCATAAAAGAAATCATCCAAAGGGATTGCTAATCTTCTAAATAGTGGCGAGTGTTTTATTCCCCATCGAATAGAATTGTGTAGTAAATTTTTCGGATGAGAATAAGGACAGGTTGCCATGCAACGTCCACAATCTGTACCAGCTTTGCACCAATAGGTAAAGCAACTTTCTGAATTTATTTGCCAGCGTTTTGTACCGTTTACTATTTTGGGCGAATCAAATGAAATTGATTGGCTTGGGCAAGAATCGGCACATTTCATGCAACGATTACAAAAATCGAGCAGACTGTTATTTTTTTTCCATTGTTTGGATGGCAGCACAAAATTTGTTGTGACAACTCCCAAACGAACTCGTGGCCCTTCTTGTGGTGTCATTAATAAGCCCATACGACCAATTTCTCCCAGTCCAGCATCTCTTGCAACGAGGGGACACAAAACTTCATAGTTCCCATCAATATGGGCTTTTGCCGAGTAACCTAAACTGCGAAGAAATTGCCCTATTTGTACTGCAATTCGTCCGGCTTCCAAATATTGTTGTCCCGATTCCATTACAATGGATGCTTGAGGTGCTGCGGCAACCATTTCTTGTGCCATTTCTACCGTAAAAGCAATTGCGTAGGAATGATGATTTTTTATTTCTTCTCCATATCGATCTCCTCGACCTTTATGTGAGTAGTAATGATAGTCTGCTAATTTCGTGAAGCCAATATTTAGCGCACCCAATTTCTTTCCCCAATTTTCTAAGAAAATCAGCATCTCTTTTTCACTAATGTTCTCTTTAATAGTATTAACAGGGCCATCAATGGCATTCTTAAATTGATCTACAGCAAAAAAACTGGAATTTGATGCTGCATAAGCCATGCTGTTGTAGAAGATTGATTTTTTATCAAGCAGTCCGGCTTCTTTTCTGAAATTTTTATCTAGTTCTTCTTTTTCAGGATGATTTTGGTAGTATTCGGTATATCTTTCAGTATCAACTTTCAACTCATTTCTAGAGAACATGATATCTCGCTCATCAATTTGAACTTTTGGGAAATTGCCGCAAATATTTTTGGGTGTTGAAAAAGGAATTGCAAATACGATTAGAGTTAGAAGGAGATCAATGCATAGAACTAAAGCTGCTATTTCCCAAGAACAATACCAACATAGGAAGTAAGGAACTGGCAAGATCAGCGTAATTATAAGAGCGCGGTAAGTAGCTCTTTTTTCCTTTTCCATCCCAAAGGTGATACTGGTATAAAGCAAACTCACGAAGAATAAAATGGCAATTGCCAAACAAATGAGGAGGGCGTAGGAATATAGTAAAACCATGATTGGACGTTTTAGAGACTGAAAGATAATGGTATTTTTTCAGCTTGCTTTTCTTCACCTCTAATTTGGATTCTTTCTCCGGTAGTTCAGTTTTCCTTAAAAAAGAATTACCCGAATCAAACGAATTTGATCGGGTAATTATCTATAGTAATCTTAGGGTTAGAATGCAGTTTGATTCTGACTTCCGAATATTGTCTTTCTCCTCTATCACCTAATTCCCTTGCATATTTCAGATTCAGCTCCGCTAATTTGCTAAATTTAATTCTTGAATACAAGCCTTTTTTTAAAATCTTTTAAATTTTGATTAAAAAAAAGAATATTTATCATTTTAGCGTGTTAAAAGCTAAGAATTATACTTTATAAACGAAAGCGTTAATGTTCATTCCAGCTCCAACCGAAGCAAATACAATGTGATCACCTTCGTTTAGTTTATGATCGTCTAATTTATCTTTGGCAATTTGATCGTAAAGAATTGGTACAGTAGCTACCGAATTATTTCCCATTTCTTTAATAATCATTGGCATGATGTTTTCAGGAACAGTTTTTTCCTGATACAAACGGAAGAGTCTTTTAGCAATTGCTTCGTCCATTTTTTCGTTGGCCTGATGAATAAGGATTTTTTTAATGTCCTTAATATCCAAACCTGCCTTATCAATACTTTCCTTCACTACACCAGGAACATTGGAAATGGCATATTCGTAGATTTTACGACCATACATCTTAATGAAAAGGCTGTTGCTGTTCCCCTCAAAATCGGCATTGTCCGAAATGTCAGCTCGCAAAAAGAATGCCTCATTAATAGTATCGGTTCTCATTGCATGAGATAATATTCCTGTTGCTTCTTCAGCTTCACATGCTTCCAGTATTGTTGCACCGGCACCATCAGAATAAATCATACTGTCTCTGTCGTGCGGATCACAAACTCTTGATAAGGTCTCTGCTCCAATCACCATTACCCGTTGAGCATCGCCCGATTTGATATAGTAATTTGCTTGAATCATACATTGAATCCAACCTGGACATCCGAATAAAACATCGTAAGCAATGGTTTTAGGATTCTCAATTTGAAGAAGGTTTTTCACTTTTGCCGCTAAACATGGCAATTGATTTGTTAGTGTAGAGTTTGGTTTAACATCTCCAAAATTGTGAGCAACTATTATATAGTCTAAACTTTCTTTATCTATTTTAGATGATTCTAAGGCATCTTTTGCGGCTAAATAGGCAAGATCAGAGTTTTGCTGATCACTAGAAGCATATTTTCTTTCCGTAATTCCAGTGATGTCTTTAAATTTTTCTATTATTACTTCGGGAGAAGCTTCAATTTTCTGGCCATTTGGTTCGAAAAATTCATGATTCAAAAAATGCTCATTTTTAACTTGAACGGTTGGGATATAACTACCTGACCCAACAATTTTCGAAAATCTTTTGGTACTCATTGTTATTGTTTTCGTTTCAAATAATACATGTGCCTACACTTTTAAGCACATAAAAAGTTCTTAAGAGACAATTTATTTGTGTCCGAAAGATTTGTGTTTATTGATAAGTCGTAAGATCAACTCACTTTAAAGGTGTGGGTGCTAAGGTAAATATTTATTTTAAAAATGATGTTTATTCTACCAAATTTCGAAGCTATACTAAGCTATTTGAAAAATAGGCAAATGTGAGAGGCATTACTTAGAAGCAATTGAATATTCGATGTTTAAATAGTATGCTTATTGTAATAGTTTGTCTTTTAGACTTTTATCGGCTGGTTTGTCGCAAAGCCAAATGCCAAATAATGCCTGCTTGAATGATAATCCTTGAATAGAATGTTTTAGTTCTGCATTTTTAAATACCATAGTACCAGCAGCAGGTGAGTAGATAAATTCGAAGACATCATTTTTTTCAATACCAAGCATAAAAACGGAGATGAAATCTTCAATTTCGTCCTTGATGTTTTCCATTTCACCATTGGTGGCGTTTTTAAAACCTTCTCTAGTCGCTTTTTCCATTTTTTCAGATGTTATCAATCCAGATATGATTTCCAATCGGATTCCCATACTTTCATCTGAAGAAATAATTTTTTCAGCGTCACTCATATCGTGGGTAAGATATAGACCCATAGCATACATGTCCATCCAAAGTTTAACACGTGTTCCTGCACCTTCTAATTGCAATTGTTGATCGGCAACAATTATTTGGTTTGGTAATTCAACTCCTCCAACTCTGGTTTGGGAAAAACCTTGAAAACCTGATAGTAATAGTAAAATGATGATTAGTTTTTTCATGTTAAAGTAGTTAGTTTGATATGTGATGCATTTATTTTAGCTACTAGCTGAATATTAGTTTTGCGTAACAGAGGTAAAAGGTAGCAAATATATTTACTAAATAATTAAGCCATAGCGGGTATTGACGCTTGTTCGATTTTAAATCACCATTCACAATATAAATAAAAGTAAAGAATACACCAAAAGCCCACATAAGTAAAAATGGCCAGTTAAAGCTTTCAACATCATGTGTTTTATAGGTTTGTACTACTTGCGGAATTACTCCAATACTTAAAATTATATTTCCGAACCAGCCCAGTGATTCAAAAAAATTTAGTTTGCCTACTATTGTTTTCATATTTAGTTGGATAGTTTTCGAAAATCGTCGCCTGTTGGATTCTGGAATATTCTTAAATTAAATTCCGGAACAATTGCTAAAATATGATCGAAGATATCAGCTTGAATAGCTTCGTAATTTGCCCATTCCTGATCGTTTGAGAAGACATATATTTCTAATGGCAATCCTTTTTCAGATACCTGTAATTGCCGAACAAGAAAGGTCATTTCATTATGAATCTTTGGGTGCTCCTGAAGATATGCTTCAACATATTTTCGGAAAGTACCTACATTGGTTAGCCTTCTTTGATTCACAGGAATTTCACCTTCGGGATTGTTGGCTCGAATTTCATTCTTTTTTTCGATCATATAATCCTTTAGTAAACGAATTTTTTCAAATTCTGCGATTTCATCCTCATTTAAAAAATGTATTGATTTAACATCAATATTAAGGTGGCGTTTTATTCTTCGTCCGCCAGATTCCTCCATGCCTTTCCAATTGTTAAACGATTCCGAAACCAAAGCATAAGTAGGAATTGTGCTAATGGTTTTGTCCCAGTTTTGAACTTTAACCGTGTTTAAGCTGATGTCTATTACAGTTCCATCTGCTCCTTTTGATGGCATCGAAATCCAATCTCCAATGTTTACCATCTTGTTGGCGGATAGCTGAATGGATGCAACAAATCCAAGTATTGTATCTTTAAAAATTAATAGAATGACAGCGGCAAAAGCCCCCATTCCGGCAACTATATTGAAAGGGTTTTTATTAAAGAGAAGTGCGGTTATAGAGATGATTCCCATTGCATAGAAAAAGATCTTTACAATTTGAATGTACCCCTTAATTGGTCTTGATTTGCTAACGGGCATGGTGTTGTAAATATCGTTTCCCGCATTCAGAAAAGTGTCAATTAGCATGATTGCTAATATCACCATATAAACATGTGCACTGTTTTGAATAAAGTTGCTTAATCCTTGATGATCAAGCATTCCTGCACTATAATAGATGATTGCTGCAGGTGCGAAATGAGCTATTTTGTTGAATACTTTTCGTTCTAAAAGGATGTCATCCCAACTGGTTTTAGTTTTCCGAACCAATTTGGTAATAATTGATATCAATACCCTTTTTGCAATAAAATCGCATAATAAAGCAATAAAAACAACGATAATAATTGCAATGAGCGATTGTAAAATTATTGCCCAGTATACTGCAATTCCTTCGTTAATCAACCAATTTTTTAATTGAACACCTAAGAGTTCTTTCATGAAGTAATAAATTATAAAATTAAAAATCTAAGATATCTATTCCATTCTGAAAAAGAAAAGTGTATTCAATATAATTTGTAAATTTAGACTCTAAATACAAAAACAACTAATATGACAGCAAAATCTTTACTCGTTTTTATTTTTTTTGGATTTTATTCAACTTGTTATGGTCAAAGTGATTTTGATATTTTTTTTGAGAATAAAACCTTAAGAATAGATTATATAATGGGTGGTGATGCCGATTCACAATCAATTTTTTTTAAGGAACTCAAGGAAGAACCCAATTGGGGAGGAAGTAAAATCAATTTAATAGATCAATTTGATTACGGAACTTTTAGGTTTAAACTTTTTGATATGGAGTCGGGAGAACTACTTTATTCAAAAGGCTTCAATTCTTTATTTCAGGAATGGCAAACAACAGTTGAAGCTAAAGAGTTGAAAAGAGCATTTTATCAGGTAAACGTGATGCCTTATCCGAAAAAACCAGCACGATTTGTTCTTGAATCCAGAAAATGGGAAGGAACAATGGAGCCAATTTGGGAATATACCATTGATCCAACAAACTATTTTATAGGTAAAGAAATTCCTAAGAGTATTCCATTTACAAAGATTATGGGAGAGGGGGATCCTGAAAAAAGTGTTGATATTGCATTTATTGCAGAGGGATATACTGCTGATGAAATGGGAAAATTTAGGGCAGATGCAAAACGTGTTGCAGGTTATTTATTGGATGTTCCACCCTTCGATAAATATGCTGATCGCTTTAATATATATGCTATTGAATCGGTTTCAGAAGACTCTGGAACTGATATTCCAGGCGAAAATGTGTATAAAAACACTGCTGTTAATACTACTTTTTATACGTTTGATGTAGATCGTTACCTAACCACTTTTGATATACAATCAATACATGATATTTCTGCAAATGTTCCTTACGATCAGATATTTGTGTTGATTAATACCGATAAGTATGGCGGTGGTGGATTTTACAATTATTACTCTAGTTGTTCTGCTGATAATGCCTTGTCGTATGAGGTGTCGAGTCATGAGTTTGGACACGGATTTGCAGGCTTAGGAGATGAGTATTATTCATCGGAAGTCGCATATGAAGATTTTTATAATCTTGAGGTTGAACCTTGGGAGCCAAATATTACTACCCTTGTTGATTTTGATTGTAAATGGAAAAGTATGCTGAATGAAGCTACTCCGGTTCCTACACCAAGGACTCCCGAGTTTAATGATAGTTTAGGTGTGTTTGAAGGGGGTGGTTATATGGCTAAAGGAATTTATTCCCCTGCGCAGGATTGCAAAATGAAATCGAATAGAATGAAGCATTTTTGCCCGGTTTGTGAAAAGGCTGTAGAAGAGGTAATCTTATTTCATATTGGAGAATAACCAATTTTAAGATTTCAGGAATAAAAAAAATGCGCTTCCAGTTGGAGCGCATTTTTTTCAGATAGTCAAGTCTAGTTATTTTTCGTTTTCTTGTTTTTTAGCAAGAGTATAGAATATTAATAAGGCAATACCACCGAATAAGAAGATCATTGAAAAGTAAGAAACTTCTTCATTTAAACCTGAGTAAGCATCTAAAATGTTGCCAATAAGGATTCCAATTGCTAAACCAATAAGAAGAATTCCATATTTTAAACTTTGAAGGGTGCTACACTTTTTCTCTCCAACTAAAAGGCTCATATCCATGCCTTTTTCAATTAAAGCCTGTCTTTCTTTATGACGATGTACTAAAAATACGATTAAAGGAACAAGTCCAAATACCGAAATGATTGCTACTACTCCAGTTATATCCATGATTAAAGTTTTAAGATTAAACTATTATTATTTTATTGATTGTGAACGAAAATTAAAGCTTGATTTTTGCATTCAACTTTATGACGCCTTCTGTTTAAAACAGGTTACAAATATTTTAAGATTTTTTTAACGCTTACAATTATTTCAATAAAAATGATTGTCATAACTTGTTACTAATTAATTACAATAAAAAAGATGTCGAAATTGTAAAATAGGCTGTAACCGATTGTCGATTCAATGCGTCTAAGTTGTAGATGATTCATTAAAAGAAAAAAAAGAAGTGGGTCACGCAACATTATGAAACGAAACGATGTCTTTTTAGTTGATGACTTTGTTTTTCTAAATTGAAAGCACAATCTGTATATGAAATTTCAAAAGGATAGTTATTACATAGCCAAGATTAGAGAAGGAGATCCTGGGGCATATGCTTTTCTTGTAGATAAATACAAGAAGATGACATTTAATGTAGCTATGCAATTAATGGGAAATCGAGAAGATGCGGAAGAAATTGCTCAGGATGCATTTTTGAAAGCATATCAGGCTTTGGATAGCTATAAAGGAGAATCAAAATTTTCAACATGGATTTATCGAATCATTTACAATACTGCGATATCAAGATTAAGGAAAAAAAAATTAGATGTAAGTTCAATTGATGATGATTTTACAATTTCAATAAATGTAAAATCTACACAGTCGGCCTTGCAAGAAGTTCGAGATATCGAAAGGAAAAAGTACCTCTCAGAAGCTTTAAAAAGGTTGTCTGCTGATGAAAGGACTCTTATTACTCTGTTTTATTTGGAAGAAAATTCGGTAGATGAGGTTTGCTCTATTACTGGTTTGAGTGCTTCCAATGTTAAGGTGAAATTGCATCGTGCCAGAAAAAAGCTTTACACTCAATTGGAGTTAGCTTTGCATGGTGAATTAAAAACGATATTATAGATTTCGAAAGAATATAAAATTGACTAAAATGAGTGAAAAAGAAGATATCTATAAAGATGATTTTATCAAAGAATTGATGAAGGATGTTGAATTGGAGAATCCTTCAGTACGGTTTACGAATAAGGTTATGGATGCTGTGATGCAGGATTGGCTTGCAAAACCAATTGAAATGAAAAAACCGATTTCAAGAAATGAATGGATTTGGATTAGTGGACTTATTGTTCTTGTTGTTCTCATTCTTTTAGGAACCGATGTGAGAACCATAATAAGTAATGCTGAGAATCCATTTTTACATCAGCTTGATGCAGTTTTATTACAACCAATTAATCAGACTCTAATTAAAGTGTTCGAGAGTTTAATTAAACTTCCTGTTATGGTTTACATTGTTGCTATTTCTTTAGGCGGATTAGCTGCTTTCGATCGTATTGTTAATAAATTATTGCATCATTAGAACAGGCAAACACAGTCGATATCTTATCGACACTTCAGTAATATTTGATTTTTTTAATTGAAAAAACCGCACTGAAAAGTGCGGTTTTTGTATTCTCTAAAATGGAAGATCATCTTCTTCTGGAGCAGGAGGAACATCCTCTGCTCTAAATTCAGGCATTTCAGGAACAGGAGAACCACCAGCTTGAACTTTCTCAATTCTCCATGCTTCAAGATTCGAGAAGTAGTTTACTTTCCCATCTTTTTCCCATTTACGTCCACGAACATTAAAAGAAACTTTAATTTCTTCGTACAAAGAAACGGTTTCTAATAAATCGCAACGATCCTGTGTTAATTGAAATTTGATAAAATCATTCCATTCCGAATTTCTTTCATTTTCAACCTCAATAACAAATTCTCTTTTTTTGAAACGATCGCTAATAGATTGAGTTTCCTCTTTCACGATCATTTTTCCATTAATTTCAAAATTCATAGTGTTCTGTATATATTGTATTATTCTTTAATGATCACGATTTTTTCAATGCTGTTGCCTGCGCGAATTGCATCAATTACCTCTAGTCCTTCAACTACTTTACCAAAGCAAGTATGCTGACGATCCAAGTGTGAAGTATTGTCGCGGCCGTGGCAAATGAAAAATTGCGATCCGCCGGTGTTTCTTCCTGCGTGAGCCATCGATAATACACCTCTGTCGTGATATTGATTGTCACCAGTCAATTCACAATTAATTGAATAACCAGGTCCTCCGGCTCCAGTACCATCTGGGCAACCACCTTGAATTACAAAGTTTGGAATTACTCTATGAAAAGTTAAACCGTCATAAAATCCCGACTCAGATAGGTTTACAAAATTCTCAACAGTTTTAGGAGCATCTTTCTCGAAGAATTCTACTTTCATAACTCCTTTTTCGGTATGAATCTCAGCGTACATCATTTTTATTTGTTTTTAGTTATTTCAATTTAAAGCTTAAAATGTTTTTCTCGACTCGTATTTGCTCTATTCCGAGAAACAATATTGGTAGTCGTTCTCATTTGTAAGTCTGTGTTTTTGCAAATTTTAGAAGAAGAGTTTTAGTTAAAGTGCTTGTTGTGAGCATGTTTGAATGTAAATGGTTCATTCTTCTAAAAACAAGATTTTAAATTTACAACAATGCAGTTGTAGTTGCAAAAGAATGCAAATCTAAAAAAAGATTCTTAGTCAAAAAAGAAAAAAGAACCCCTTCTGGAAAAGTCCAAAAGGGGTAACTGTTTTTAATAAGTTGTCCTAATTAACAGATTTAACCAATCAATTAGTTTGTTGCTTCGTCTTTTACGATATCTAACAATTCAACTTCGAAAATTAAAGTCTCGTTAGCTTTGATTTCAGCACCCATTGCACGTGGACCGTAAGCAAGGTTCGAAGGAATAAATAATTCCCATTTAGAACCTACAGGCATTAATTGTAATGCTTCAGTCCATCCTTTAATTACACGGTTAGCTGCAAAAGTAGCTGGCTCGTTTCTCTTGTAAGAAGAATCAAATTCTGTACCGTCAATAGTTGTTCCTTTGTAGTGAACAGAAACTTTATCAGTAGCAAGAGGTTTAGCTCCTTCGCCTTCGTTGATGATACGGTACTGTAAACCACTTTCAGTTACAACGATACCTTCTTTTGATTTGTTTGCTTCCAAGAATTTTTGACCTTTAGCCAAGTTTTCTGCACCAATTTTTTCTTGAAGACTTTTGATGTAGTTGTTGATGATACCGTTTCCAGCTTGAGGATCGATAACCAATGAATCTTTATCAAGAGAAGCATACAATGCAGCCAAAAGAACTTTTTCGTTTAAATTAGTAAGTCCGTTACGCTCAAGGTTTGTACCAAAACTAGCTCCTAAACTGTAGCTAACAGAGTCAAGCTCATTAGTAAGGGCAACTGTTTTATTTCTTTCTTGAGTACAAGAAGCAAGAGTTATTAGTCCAAGACCAAATGCAAGAGTTAATACTTTTAGTTTCATTTTATTTATTATTAGGGTTATTATTATAATTATACGATTTCAAGCAATTCAACTTCAAAAATTAAAGTTGTATGCGGACCAATAAGGTTTCCAGCACCTTGTGCACCATATGCCAAGTCAGAAGGAACATATAGTTTCCATTTTGATCCTAATGGCATTAGTTGTAAAGCTTCTACCCATCCTCTGATTACTCCATTTACAGGAAATACAGCGGGTTCACCTCTTTTAACAGAACTGTCAAATACAGTACCGTCAATTAAAGTTCCGTGGTAGTGACATTTCACACTATCAGTTCCTTTTGGTGTGTCGCCGTTTCCTTCAGTTATGATTTCATATTGCAAACCACTTTCAAGACTCACAACGCCTTCTTTTTTAGCGTTTTCTTTTAAGAATTCTGTTCCTGCTTCAACAGCTTTCCCAGCTTGTTCTTCTTGTAGTTTACCAAAAAAATCTTGAAGAATACCATTAGCTTCTTCTGGAGATAATTCAGGCATTTTCCCATTAAAAGCAGCATCTAAAGCCTCCATAAATGGCTCAACACTTATTGTTTTAACGCCTGATGTTATTAAATTACTTGCAATGCTTAGTCCAAGGCAATAGCTTACCTTATCTTGTTCTTCTGTGTACTTCATTCGGGTATTGTAAATTTAATTATAATAATTCAATCTTGTTTATGATCAGTAAAGTCATAAGAATCGTCTAAGGTAAAACTTTTCTTACAAAATATCGAAAATCAGCTTGTAATTAACTTTTTTTTGCATTTTCTATTGATCTGAAAATAATAGTGTTTCTTAGTATGTTATTTTTATTGCTAGATTTTTTCAGCTCGTAACATTTGTCTTTTTCCAGGAGGTCCAGGCAGACGTTTAACTTCAAAACCTGTACCTCTTAAAGCTTGTTTTATAATACCCTTTGTTGAGTAGGTTGTTAGAATTGCATTTGGATGAAGATGTTTGTGTAATTTCTCAAAAATATCTTGAGTCCATAATTCTGGTTGAATATCAGGAGCAAATGCATCAAAGTATACTAAATTATACTTGCCGGGAAAGTTAAAAACTTTAAGATCACCTTGTAATTTGTTTAAGCTAAAGCGATCTGTTATTTTGACTTCCCGATTCCATTCTGCTTTGTGTAATTGGAAAAATAAATTTTTGTCCGATCCTTCTATTTGATCGGTATAATTCAAACTTTGAATATGTTCATCCTTTATCGGATATAATTCGATGGAATGATAAATCACGGTTCTTTTTTGTTTTTGTGCCTCTAGTAAGGTCAAAAAACAGTTAAGTCCAGTTCCAAAACCAATTTCTAAAATATGAATTGGATCTTGAGTGCAAAAATTGAATCCGGCATTTAAATACACATGCATAGCCTCTTGAATGGCTCCATGGGTAGAATGGTAGTGTTCATTTAATTCAGGAACAAAGAGGGTATGTGAACCGTCTTCTGTAATTTTAAGCTCTCTTTTTAAATTATTCATTTTCAAGTGGATTGCTGATGAAAGAGGATTGTCGCAGTCGGTTTGGGATTATTTTTATCCAAAACCTCTTTAAAGGTAGAGGAGTATTGTTTTCGGGCTGTTTGTAAAGTAAAACTATAAACCATAGAAATAAAATACTGCCTTTAAATATACTGGAAATGGTTAATCCCCACCAAACACCCGTTGCCGAAACATACTCCGAAGTGATCCAGTTCTGAAATTCGGGTAAGTAATCAACTAAGGTATAGCTAAGGAAATAGGCTAAAGGAATTCGTAAAATATTTCCTATTATTCCAACTATTGCAGGAGGAATAGCTCTTCCAATTCCATTAAAGGCTCCTGTTGCTGTTATTTCAACGCACATAAATACCTGCGAAATACCAAGAATAAATAGGTAAACCATGCCCATCTGCACCACATTGGTTTCACTTGTATTTATAAACAATCCGAAAATGTGATTGCCAAGAAAAAGGAAGAGTAATGTACTGATAAAACCAATAAAGCCAGCTATTCCTAAGGTGATTAAGAAACCTTTTTGAATTCGGTCCCATTGATTTGCTCCATAGTTCTGACCTGTGAATGTGCCCAATGCAGTTGAAAAACCCGAGGCGGTCATCCACGAAAGTGCTTCTATTTGTGATCCAATGGATTGAACTGAAAAAGGAATGGAATCACCATTAGCAATATCGTTAATTACTCTGGCTAAAATCATGGCGATAAAAGCAAAGCAAGCTGATTGGAGTGCTACAGGACCTCCAACCTTTAAGATGGGAATCAAGAATTTTTTTTGAATTTTACCCAAATAACTTTTGAGCTGTAACGGATTCTCTTTTACGTACAAAAAATATATAAAAAGAAGAAATACACTTATTTGAGAAATTACAGTAGCAATTCCGGCACCTTCTGCACCCATGCTCGGAATACTTCCCCAGCCAAATATAAGAATTGGATCCAGTATCATGTTTACGACCAAACCAAATGCATTGATCCAAAATGAAGTTTTTGTATTGCCAACACCATTGTAAATTCCGGCCATGGTGATGTTGGAATAGGTAAATGGCATTCCTATGGCAATTATCCGAAGGTATTTTAAGGCTGTTTCATTTACAAAAGTGCTATTGATATTAAAAAGACTGATAATGGGTTCTGCAAATATCCAAACAGACAAGGCAAAGGCAATGGAGATAACAAAAGATACACTAAATGCATTTTTTGCAAATGATTGGGCTCGTTCCAAATTTTTACTTCCGATTGATTGCGAAATTCCTACTTCAACACCAATTTTGGGGATGAAAAGGAGTGATGAACCAAACCAAACCAGATAAAGTGCTATGCCAACAGCACTCACCGTTTGGCTTCCCACCTGTCCAAGCCAAGCCATATCAGTCATATTGTAAGCCATTTGTACAAATGATGTGGCAATAATGGGAATAGCCAATTTTATAATTTGCGGGAAAATATTCCCACTTGTAAGATCTTTTATTTGGTTCACTTTAATTTATTTGATTCCTGTTGGAACAGATATGATTGTTTTTAATCCCTACTTTTGCAATGTGATTGGATAGAGAATACTACATTCACCTGCTTTTTTAAGGGTGCGTAAAATTACTAAAATTGGGACAATAATTT